>NZ_WBKP01000049.1 GCF_009602465.1 Cumulibacter manganitolerans
CTGCTGTGCGACTGGGTCCACGACGCCTACCGGATCATCCCGCGGCTCACCGGCCGGCCCACCTTCGGAGCCCGGCCCTGAGCCCGGTCCGCTGCTGCAACGCCCCTACGAAAGGAATGTCATGGCAGAAATGATCGAGTCGGAGATCGTCGCCAACGTCTGGAAGGTGCTGGTCAAGCCTGGTGACGCGGTGGCCGAGGGTGACACCGTGATGATCCTGGAGTCCATGAAGATGGAGATCCCGGTCGAGATCGAGAACGCTGGAACGGTCAGCGCCGTGCATGTCGCCGAGGGCGACTCGGTGACCGAGGGCGGCGCGCTCGTCACCGTCGAATAGCGGTTCGGCGCTAGAGGATCCCCTGGCGGGTCGCCTCGACCACCAGCTCGATCCGAGACCGGCACTCGAACATCCGATAGAGCCGCGACAGCCGCGCCTCGACCGTCTTGCGGCTGAAGTGGATGACCTCGGCGATCTCCCTGTTGTTCAGCCCGTCGCGTACCAGCGCGATCATGTGGCGGTCGTCCTCGGAGAGCTCGTCGTTCTCGCCACCACCCACCGGCGGGACGGCGCCGTCCCTCGCGTGGGCCGCGATGCCGTCCGTCGCGTGGGCCGCGATGCCGTCGATCGCGAGCCAGCACAGCGAACGCGCGCGCAGCGCGCCGTCGAGGACGGCCGCCAGAAGCGGTGGGCTGTCCCCGGCCTCCGTGGCCAGCGACAGGGCGAACTCGGCGTCGGCGAACGGATGCCGGTCACGTAGTCCCGCGATCCGCTCCCGCATGTCGACCGCCGTCGTGCCGTCCCCGGCGATGACGGCGGTCAGCGCCGCGTAGAGCTCGGCAGCCCACCAGCCCGCATCGTGCGCGATGTCGCAGACCCGCTGGATGAGGTCGACGTCGACCTCGCGGCCCTCCAACACTGCGCGAGCCTTCTCCAGCAGCACCTCGGCGATCCCGCCGCCGCGCGAGTTCTGGGCCTGGCGGGTCGACGTCCCGAACAGGTCGACCACCGCGGCCACGTTGCCCTTGCGGAACTCGATCTGCGCCTCGAGCAAGGTCAGCCAGGCGAGGTTCGAGCGCAGCTCCATGAACTCCAGATCGATGGCGGCCCGGCGAATCAGCGCGAGCGCGTCGTCCCACCGACCGGCGGCGGCGAGCAGCAGCCCGTCGGCGAACGACCGCTGGCCGCCGAGATCGAGCCGCGACCCGCCGGTGTCCCGGTCGACCGTCGCGAGCACCTCACGGCACGCCCGCACATCACCGGTCTTCGCGTAGAGGTAGGCCAGGGATTCCGCCGCAGCGACGGCTCGTCCGGTCGCGGCGCCGCGCGCCAGGGCAGACCGCATCAGCGTGTCCAGGCCGGCCGTCGCATAGTCGAAGATCACCCGGTCACCGACGATGGCGCCGACGTGACCGAAGAAGGACAGCGTCACCTCGTCCGGCCGCTCCCCCTCGCCCTCGGCAATCTGCCGCATCCGCCGCAGGTGCGGGTCGAGCTCGGCCCGCAGGCCCTGCGTCGCGAGGCTGGCGGTGTGCTGGGCGAGGAACCGCGGCTCTTCCGGAAACTCGGCGATCGCCGCGCGAGCGTGCCGTACAGCGGTCGGCCACTCACCCATGGCGAAGGTGGCGCCGATGACAACCGAATGGAGCTCCGCGCGGATCTTCGGGTCGTCGCATACCCGCAACGCGGCAAGGCCGGACTCCACGGCTCGCGCCGGACGCGAGCCTTTCCAGTAGGCGGTGGTCTGACCGAGCATGCACTGCACGCGCCGGGCGGTGTCCGCGGGCGAGATGATCTTGAGAGCGCGCTCGTACCACTGCGCCGCCGAGAGCGGTCGGCGAGCTGCGAGGTCCGCTGCGGCGCCGAGCGCGGCGTCGATGGCCACCTCGTCGCCGCGGTCGGCGCCCATCACGAGGTGACGCACGTGCTGCGGGTCCCCGGTGCGCGCCAGAGCCTTGGCGAGATCCTTGTGCAGGTGCTTGCGCTCCAGCGGGCCGATGTCCTCCAGCAGCATCTCCCCGACGAGCGGGTGGACGAAGAAGTAGGCGCCGTCGGGGCGCTCTTCCAGGATGCGGGCCTCGATCAGCCCGTCGAAGGCCGCCGCCACGGCGCCCGCCGGGAGCCGGGCGATATCGTCGAGCACCGGGATGTCCTCCAGCGTGACTGGACCGAAGATGGCCACGAGGCGCGCGACCGTCCGGCGGGCGTTGTCCTGCATGAACAGCCGGTGCAACAGCGCGCCGCGCTTGGTCATGCCGCCGCCCGCGTGCTCGTCGGTGAGGTAGGCACGATCGCGGCGCAGCGCGATCCGCGAACGCTGACCGAGCAGCTGGACGGCGGCGATCGCGAAGAGCGGATTGCCGAGCGAGTACTTCTCCACGACGTCGAGCAGCCGATCGTCCGCCGACGCGCCCAGCTCACTCTGCACGAGCGCGGCCAGATCGCCCCGGTGCAGCCGCTCGAGCTCGTGGACCTCGCCTCCAGGTCCTTCCACCATTCGTCCGATGGTCGAGATGACGCGAGAATCGCTGCTCATCGCCTCCGTCCGCGCACTGCAGACGATGAGCAGGCCGGTCAGCCCGGAGTGCCGGGACAGAAGCGAGATCGCCGTGATCGACTCTTCATCGCCCAGGTGCGCATCATCGACGAGCACGGCCACCGGGGCATGCGTCGACACCGAGCGGATGAAGTCCTCGAAGAGTGCATAGATCGTCTGCACCGGCTGCGTGTCACCGACCAGATCACCTACGGCGTCGAGAATCTCCTGCGCCCGACGCTGGTCCGCGGCATCGTCGAGCTTGTCACGCACCGACATCACCAGGGCACGAAGCAGAGCGAACGGCATCGCCTGTCCCTGCTCCTGACACAACGCGTCGAGCAACGCGACGTCGGATCCAGACTCCTGCCGGATCTCTCCGATCAGACGAGTCTTGCCGATCCCCGGTTCGCCTACCAGGGCGACGATCCGGCGGGCCCCACTGCGCAACGAATCGATGAGGCCGGCGGCCCACCTGGTCGATTCCCGGCCGTCGGCGAGCGAAGGACCGTCCGGCGCGGTGCGTCCCGAGGTCACTATCCGCTCCATTTCGTCGCTGCCGATGCTACACACCAACCATTGTTCGATTGCGTCGTCGTTTGGTCACCGCAATGCCTTCCCAGCGATCAGCCAGTGCATCGATCAGTGAGTTGACGGCCAGAACCGTCAGCACGATGGCGATGCCGGGAGCGTAGATCGCGTACGGCGCGCTGGAGAGATAATCGAACGAGCTGCGCAGCATCGTGCCCCAGCTCGCGGTCGGGGGCCGCACGCCCAGGCCCAGGAACGACAAGCTCGCTTCCGCAAGGATTCCGGTGGCGAACAGCAGAGCGGACTGGATGACCACCGGCCGCAGGCTGTTCGGGAGCACGTGCCGCAGCAGGATCCGCAGCCGGCTGCTTCCGTAGGTAGCGGCCACTTCCACGAACAACCGCCTCCGCAACGAGAGCACCTGTCCCCTGGTGATACGCGCGATGATGGGCGAGAACACGACGCCGACCGCGATCATCGCCTTGGTGATTCCGCCGCCGAGAGCGGCGCCCACACCGATGGCGAGCACGAGAGAGGGAAACGCCAGGAGAGTGTCCACGACTCGCATCAGGACGGCGTCCACCCAGCGGCCGAAGTAGCCGGCCGCCAGACCGAGCGGCACACCCACCACCAGCGCCGTCACGACCGCGGTCATTGACGCGAGGATCGACGTTCGTGCGCCGTACAGCAGCCTGGTCCAGCTGTCGCGTCCGGTGTCGTCCGCGCCAAGGAGATGACCGGCCTGGCCGATACCCGCGAACGCGTCCGGGCCCTGCAGGTCCGGGTGCCCGGTGCTGATGAAGGGCGCTAGCAGCATCAGCGCGACCAGCGCAGCAAGGAAGGCCGCCGCGACGAACGCGCGCAGGTCAGACCTCAGAAATCGCCACATTGACTTCACCTAACGGGTTCGTGGATCGGCAACGCGGTACAAGATGTCGACGACAAGATTGACGACGATGACGATCGCGGCGGTGATCAGCACAACCCCCTGGATGATCGGGTAGTCCTTCTGCAGGGTCCCGGTGACGATCTGGCCGCCGAGACCACCGACTCCGAACACCGCCTCGATGACGACCGTCGTGCCGAGGAAGCTGTTGAAGACCAGCCCGGCGATGGTGAGCGTCGGGACGGCGCAGTTCTTGAACGCTCGGAACACGACCTGTTTCTGCGGCAATCCCTTCGCGCGGTGGGTTCGGACCGCGTCGGACTGCATCGCGGTGATCATCGCGCCGCGGACCTGCCGCGCGACCTCCGCCGCGCCGACCACCCCCATGGCGGTCGCCGGCAGGATCGAGTAACCGATCGCTCCCCCAAGGTCGTCTAACGGGCTGACCGAACCGCTTGCCGGGAACAGCCCCAGGGTGAGCGCCAGGGAGGTGACGAGGATCAGCCCGAACCAGAAGCTGGGCAGGGAGTGCCCGATCGCAGCAAGGGCCGACACGATGCGGTCGATCCAGGAGTTCGCACGCCATCCGGCGAGCACGCCCGCCACGATGCCCACGACCACGGCGATGATGAATGCGAGGACCACGATCGTGAGGGTCACCGGCAGGGTCCGCAGCAGCGCCGGCAGCACCGGCTCGTGCGTGAACAGCGATTCGCCGAGATCGCCCTGTAGGGCGTGGGTGAGCCACGACCAGTACTGCTCGACCAACGACTCGTTGAGCCCGAGCGAGTCGCGGATGGCAGCCACCTGCTCGTGGGTCGCGGACTCTCCCGCGATCGTCACCGCCGGATCACCGGGGATGATCTGCACGAGCAGGAATACGACGACGCTCGCGAGCAGAATTGTCGGGATCGCCGCGAGCAGCCGCTTTCCGATAGTGGCGAGCACCGCCTACCTCCTCCGTCCGCGGCGTGGCGGCGCACCGAGGCGCGCCGCCACGCCCAGGTGGTCACTAGGACTTCTTGCCGATCCACAAGAAGCTGGGGTCGGCCTTGCCGTACAGCGACGGGTAGTAGCCCTTCACCTTCGGCGCGTACGCCGTCACCAGCGGCACGTGCACCATCGGCAGGAACAGCAGCGTGTCGGCCTCGTACTGGGCGGCGGCGTCGAACGCGCTGACCCGTTCCTTCAGGCCGGTCACCTCGTTGCCGGCCGACAACGCCTGCTCGACCCCGGGCTCGGCGTACTTGCCGCCGTTGAAGTAGCCGGTCGGCGAGAGCAGGTTGTCGTAGGTCTGGCTCGGGTCCGGTCGTCCGGTCCACGACGCGCAGTACATCCCGAACTTCTGGGCGACGTAATCGGCGGTCGCGGTACCGACCTCCTCGATGTTGATGTTCATCGTGATGCCGACCGCCTTGAGGTAGCCCTGGATGATCTCCAGCTTGCGCTGCTCGCCTGGGCCGTTGAACCCGACCACGTTCACCTCCGGGTTCTCGACACCTGACTCCGCGACGAGCTCCTTCGCCTTCTTCACGTCGTACTTGTAGGGCCACTCGACCGACGGGTGGGCCCAGTAGTCCTTAGGGAACAGGCCACTCGCTATCTCACCTCCGGCGCCGAAGGTGAGGGAGTTCTTCATCCCTTCGTAGTCGATCGCGTACGCCATCGCCTGCCGCAGCTGGAGGTTGTCGGTGGGCGCCATCGACGCGTTGATGTAGCAGCCGTCGACACCAAGTGAGGTATCGGCGGAGACCACGAGATCGGACTTCGCGTTCAGCGACTTGTAGGTCTGGGCATTCAGGCGGGTCACGAAGTCGACCTGACCGCCCTGGATCGAGTTCACGAGAGTCTGAGTGTTCGTCATGAACTTGAAGGCGAGCTTGTCCAGGTAGGGCTTCCCGTCCTGCCAGTAGTTCTGGTTCTTCTCCAGTACCAGCGAGTCACCGGGCGAGAAGCTCACGAACGAGAACGGGCCGGTTCCGACCGGCTTCTTGGTGAGCGCGTCGGGATCGCTCTGCAGGGCAGCGGGCGAAGCCATCATCCCGGCCCGGTCGGCGAGCTTGAGCAGGAGAGAGGAGTCGGGCTCCGCCAGCGCGAGCTTCACCGTGGCGTCGTCGACGACGTCGACCGAGGTCACGGAGGCGAGCTCGGCCTTGACGTTGGAGACGGGATTGGTGCGCCCACGGTCGAGATTGAACTTGACCGCGTCGGCGTTGAACGGCGTCCCGTCGTGGAAGGTCACGCCCTGCTGCAGATGCAGGACGAGCGTCTTGGGGTCGGGGTTCTCCCATGACTTCGCCAGACTCGGTACCGGCTTCATCTCGTCGTCGAAATTCACGAGCCGGTCGTAGATCGGGTACAGCGTGACATGGTCGCTGCCGGCGCCGCCGCGCAGCGGGTCCAGCGAGGACGGCGAGAGGGCGTAGCCGATCCGCAGCTCGCCGCCGGAGACCGGATCACCGTAGTCGGTATCGACCTTCTGTGCGGCTCCGGAGGCCCCGCCACCGCAGGCACTGACGAGGAGCAGCAACGCACTCGCCAACGCCAATAGGATTCCGGGCTTCCGGAACCGGCTGTCATGCCGTGTACTCATCCATTCTCTCCATTCGTGAGGGACGACAGATGACCGCCGACCAACGTGAGCTCATCGGCGAAGTGGCAACGTGATCGGTGCCCGTCGGCGAAGTTGTGCACTTGCGGAACCTGCTCGCACAGGTCGGTCGCGAACCTGCAACGGGTACGGAACCGGCACCCGCTCGGTGGATTGAGGGGGCTGGGCAGCTCACCGCGCAGCACAATCCGGCGATCTGTGCGCATCGAACGCGGGAGCGGCACCGGTTCGGCCGATAGCAGCGCCTCGGTGTAGGGATGCCTCGGCGTGCCGGTGACCTGCCGGGTCGTCCCGGACTCGACGAGCTGGCCGAGGTACATCACGCCGATCCGGTCGCAGATCCGCGACACGACGCCGATGTCGTGCGAGATGAACAGGTAGGCGATACCGGACTCCTGCTGCAGGTCCATCAGGAGGTTCAGGATGTCCGCCTGGATCGACACGTCCAGGGCCGAGACCGCCTCGTCACAGATCAGCACCCGCGGGTCGAGGGCGAGCGCCCTGGCGATGTTGACCCGCTGCCGTTGCCCGCCGGACAGATCCCGTGGCCGCCGACGACCCTGCTGCTCGGTGAGCCCCACTCGGTCGAGCAGCTCGGCGACCTTCGTCCGCGCCCGGCGGCCCTTGGCGATCCGGTTGACCAGCAGCGGTTCGGCGATGGACGCCTCGACCGCCAGCCGGGGGTCCAGGGCCTCGGTGGGGTCCTGGAAGACCATCTGCACGGCACGGCGCGCCCCTCGTGCCGTCCGGCCACCCCCGGACGGAACCGGTGCGCCGCCGGCTGTCACTCGCCCGCCTGCGATCGGCGCCAGCCCCATGATCGCCCGCGCGAGGGTGGACTTGCCCGATCCGGACTCGCCGATGATGCCGAGTGTCGAGCCGGCCGCCAGGTCGAAGCTGACCCCGTCGACCGCACGCAACGTCCTGCCGCGGCCGAGGCTGAAGCGCACCTGCAGGTCGTCGACCGCCAGCACAGGGGGGACGGCCGTGGCCGCCGTGGAGACCGGGCTCATCCGGCATCACCGGCGACCGGAGCAGTCGCCCCCGCGAGCTCGAGCTCGTCCGCGAAGTGGCACCGCGATCGCGCGGGCGCTGCGCCTGCGACGAGGCGCAGCTCAGGATGCTGATCACGGCAGCGTCCTCGCGCGTGGGTGCAGCGGGCCTCGAAGCGGCACCCCGCGGGCATCTCGTGGAGTCCCGGGACCCGACCGGGAATGCTGCGGAGCCGATCCTCGCCATAGGTGGCCACCGGGATCGAGCAGATCAGCCCGCTGGAGTAGGGATGATGCGGGGTCACCAGCAGGTCGTCGACCGCCGCCGTCTCGACCACCTCCCCCGCGTACATCGTGATCACCTGCTCGCACAGCTCGGCAACGACGCCGAGGTCGTGGGTGATCATCAGCAGCGCGGTTCCGCTCTCGGCACAGGCGTCGCGCAACAGGTCGAGGATCTGTGCCTGGATCGTCACGTCGAGCGCGGTCGTCGGCTCGTCGGCGATCAGCACCGACGGCTCGCCGGCGAGCGCCACCGCGATCATCACGCGTTGGCGCATGCCACCGGAGAGCTGATGCGGGAAGTCCCGCATGCGCGCCCTCGGGTCAGGGATCCCGACCTGGCGAAGCAGCTCCTCGGCGCGAACCAGAGCGGTTCTGCGGCCGACGTCGCCGTGCGCGCGAACCGTGTCGGCGATCTGCGCGCCGATGCGCTGCACGGGGTCGAGGGCGGATTGGGCGTCCTGGAAGATCATCGCGATATCGCCGCCGCGCACTGTGGTCAGCTCTCGGTCACCAAGCCCGACCAGCTCGCGACCGGCCAGCTGGATCGACCCGGTCACCTCGGCGCTCGTCGGGAGCAGACCCATCAGCGACAACCCGGTCACCGACTTGCCACTACCGCTTTCGCCTACCAGACCGGTGATCTGGCCGGCGCGCAGCTCGAACGACACATCGTGGATGGCCTGGAGCGGGCCGTCCGCGGAGTCGAACGACACGGCCAGGTCCGCGACCCGCAGGATCGGACGGTCGGGGTCACGCTCGGCCACTTCAGTCCTCCACGGCAGGTAACGGAGCCGAATGCAATCGGCGGCTTCAGCCATGATCCGTTGCGCCACAGGGATTTCACAGTGGGTGACTCCCTACCAAAGGTCCGGTAGGGACCTACCTTCCAGTCGCGGAGGGCCGCTCGAGAAGGTGCTCCGTGTCGCCTCCGAGAGGAGGCACTACAGCGCGTCTGGGGTCGGAGGTAAGGCCCACATTGCCTACTGGACCGGGCGTCCAGTACGACGGGCCATCCGGAGCCGACACCCGGAGAAGACGCTCCTCACGCAGTGCGCGCATCGCGTAGTCGCGGGACGTGAGGACCGGACCACACGGGATGCCGTACTGCTGCATGAGCGCCACGATGTCGTCGCGATCGCGCTCGCGACACCATTCGGCCACCGCGTCGTACGCCGGCTCGCGGGCGTACCCAAGCATCTGCTGATAGTCCGTCAGCTGCGGATCGTCGATCTCGAGCAGGCCGCAGAACGTGGCCCACTTCCCCGCGCCGATGGGAGCGAGGTAGACGTCGCCGTCGCGCGCCGCGAACGTGCTCGAGAACGCCGTCGCGACCCGATTACCGACAGGGACTGGCTCCTGTCCGCTGACCGACGCCTGCAGGAAGTGCGCGGATGTCGACGCGTATGCATCCAGCATGCTGATGTCGACGAGGCTTCCCTCACCGGTTCGGTCTCGCTCGCGGAGCGCGAACATGATGCCGAGCGCCGCGTGGTAGGCGGCGATGTGGTCGGCCACAAATGCCGATGCGAGGACCGGGGCGGTGCCCGGCGATCCGGTGGAGGCCGGGATACCGGACATGCTCTGAACGATCCCGTCGTATGCGCGCACGGCCCGGTCTGCACTGGTGATCCCGAAGCCGGTGATGTGCGCGACGACCAGTCGCGGGAACCGGGTGGACAGCTGGTCGAAGCCGAAGCCCAGCCGGGCCGGCACATCGGCGCTGTAGTTGGTGAGCAGGACGTCGGCGGACGAAAGCAGCTTGTCGAAGGAGAGTCGGTCGGCCTCGTCCTTCAGGTCCAGTACCACCGAGCGCTTGCCTCGGTTGTGGCAGGCGAAGTAGACACTGTCGCCGTCGACGATCGGTCGCGCACCGCGGCTGAAGTCACCGGCCGGTGGCTCGACCTTGATCACGTGGGCACCATGATCGGCGAGAATCTGCCCGCATTGCGGTCCGGCGATGGCATGCGTCAGCTCGATGACGGTGATCCCTGCGAGAGCGCCGTCGCTCGGCCCCGCGGTGTTCACGACGTCCCCGCCGCTCGGGCCGCCGTCGCGACGCTTGATGGCGTCGGTAGCTCGAGCAGGTCGACCTTGCGCACCTTGCCGGTTGCGGTACGCGGCAGCTCGTCGATGATGACGAACTCGGGGACCTTGTAGCCGGCGACGTGCGCGCGTGCCCATTCGGTCAGCTCCTCGGGTGACGTCTCGCGGCGACCGTTGAGCTCGACGTAGGCGCGCGGCCGTTCTCCGCGTTCGCGGTCGGCGACCCCGACCACGGCGACGGCCGCCAGCGCCGGGTGCTCGACGAGCAACGACTCCAGCTCGGTCGGGAAGACGCTCATCCCGTTGACCTTGAGCATCTCCTTGCGGCGGCCGATGTAACGCAGGCAGCCGTCGTCGCGGATCGCACCGAGATCACCGGTGCGGAACCAGCCGTCGCTGATGCATTCGGCGGTCGCCTCCGGGTTCCGCCAGTACCCCTTCATCAGCGACGGCGTCCGCACGAGGATCTCGCCCCCGACGTTGCTCGGCAGCACCTCGCCGGTCTCGAAGTCGCAGACCTTGATCTCGGTCCCCGGGACCGGCAGGCCCACGAAGGTCGGCTCGCCGAGGAGGTCGAAGTCGTCGTTCTGGAAACCGACGACGAAGGTGTCGCTGGTGTGCGTCTCGGTCATCCCGTACGAGCCTTCGCGCAGCACGGAGTGCGGCCCGGCGCGATCGCGCCATTGCTGGCGGATGAGGGGGGTCAGCTTGGTCACGAACGACATCGTCGATGGGCTTCGAAGGCTCGACAGGTCACGGACGACGATCTCCGGGTCGTCCATCAGCTCGAGGTAGTTGTCGACCGTCCCCGACATGCCGTGCACACCGAACCGGTCGATCGCGGCGAGCACCGCCTTGGCATCCCACCGTGTCAGCAGCACGCAGGTCGCCCCGGTGTACACCGGCTGGATGACCGCGATGTTCTCGCCGGCGATCCAGAACACCGGCAGGTAGCTCAGGCTCACGGAGTCGGACGTATCAGCGCCCGTCTCGAACGTTCGCCGTACCGTCGCGGACGCCGCCGCGGTGTAGAGCATCGTGCCCTGGGTGTGCTCGCACCCTTTCGGTCGACCGGTCGTACCACCGGTGTAGTTCAGCGCCGCGGTGGCGTCGAGCTCCGGCGCCGGCAGCGTGACCCCGGCGGTCGGTGTCGCGACGACCGCGGGCCACATCGCGTCGACTCCGCCCGGATCAGCTGCCGGTTCGGTGGAGAAGGGTGTGCGCATCGCCGAATCCGCGCCGGCGTAGTCCGCGATGTGCAGCCCGACGACCAACGCGAGGTCGGTCTGCGGCCGCACCGCGTCGATGAGGGCGGCGTAGTCGGCCTGCACGATCGCGACGGTCGCCCCCGAGTCGACCAGCTGCTGGCGGACCTCGGCCGCCTTGAACATGGGATTGAGCGGGACGACGACTGCACCCGCCCGGATCACTCCCCAGTAGGCCACGACGTACTGCGGGCAGTTCTGCATCATCAGCGCGACCCGGTCGCCACGTGCCAACCCGTTCCCGATCAGGTAGGCGGCGACGGCGTCGCTCTCCTGGTCGAGGCGTCCGAACGTCAGGTCCCGGCCGTAGAAGTGCACGGCCGGCTTGTCGGCGTTGATCCGCCCGCGCCACCGGAGGTAGTCGCTCAGCGGTCGCTCGCCGTTGACGTACTCGACCGCCCGGGGGATCCCGGCGGGCCAGGACTCCCGTCGAGCGGCCTCTTGCTCACGGAGGATCTGCAGCTGCGCGTCTACGGTGCTCATCGGCTCCACTCTCTCGCCCACACCGGTTCACGGTGTGCGCAGCCGACTCTAGCCACGGCATCCCGCCGACGCGCCGCCTGCGCGCGCGTCAGCGGGAGCCAGTGGGCACATCGAGGCATCTCCCTACGTAACCGGATCAGACGCCGTGGACGGCGACGATCGTCTCGAGAGCCATCTCGACCATGTCGCCGAAGGACTCCTGGCGCTCCTGCGCCGAGGTCTCCTCCCCGGTGATCAGGTGGTCGGAGACCGTCACGATCGCCAGGCCCTTGCGGGCATATTTCGCGGCGAGCGTGTACAGGGCGGCGGCCTCCATCTCGACGGCGAGGACGCCGTACTCGCTGGTGCGGCTGACCAGCTCGGAACGGTCGTTGTAGAAGGAGTCGGAGGAGAAGATGTTGCCGACGTGCATGCTGGTGCCGCGGTCCTGGCCCACGCCGTACGCGGCCTGCAGCAGCTCGAAGTCGGCGATCGGCGCGAAGTCGATGCCCTCGAAGCGCAGCTGGTTGAGGTTGGAGTCGGTGCACGCGCCCTGCGCCAGCACCACGTCCCGGATCTTCACGTGCTCGTGCATCGCGCCGGCCGACCCCACCCGGATCACCGACTGCACGTCGTAGTCCTTGAGCAGCTCGGTGCAGTAGATGGAGAACGACGGCAGCCCCATGCCCGAGCCCTGCGCCGAGATCTCCATGCCCTTGTAGGTGCCGGTGAAGCCCAGCATGTTGCGCACGTCGGTGTACTGCTTGGCGTCCTCGAGGAAGTTCTCGGCGATCCACTTCGCCCGCAGCGGGTCGCCGGGCATGAGGACGTAGGGTGCGATCTGGCCGGGCTCTGCCCCGATGTGAATGCTCATGCGCTCACCCTAGAGGGCGGCCGCCGCGGCTATTTCTGGTAGTCGCAGATGTCCTCGTACTCGTTCTCGAACCCCTTCAGGACACCGGCCACCGAGGCGCTGCCCGAGCCGTCGATGTCGCAGATGCGGTAGCCGTCGCCGTCGTCCAGCAGCCGCACCGTCAGCGTGGCGTCGTCGGTGATGCCCTCGGGCGGGTCGTCCAGCTCCCACGCGACCGCGGCGATCCGCACGCCGTCCACCGCCGCGGTCGTCGACTCGGTGGCGCTGCCCTCGGCGAAGTGCAGGCCGTCGGGTACCGGCTCGCCATCGACGATCATCTCGATGTCCTCGAGGATGTCGCCGCGGCCGCGGTCCTTCATGGCGCCCTCGTCCTTCTCGTCGACGGCGGCGAAGAACTCGGCGGTGACCTGCTCCGCCGCCGAGGCGCCGCCGGTTGTCGCGGCGGCGCCGGTGCCGCTCACCCGCGCGGGCGAGCGGAGCAGGAGGAGCACCGTGAGGCCGACGGCGAGCGCCAGGACCGCCAGCGCGGCGATCCCGAGCGGCGCGCGCGACCGCGCCGCGGAGGCGGGGCGCGCGCCGTACGAGGCGCCGTACGGCGTCCCGTAGCTACTGGGCGGGACCGGGCCCGGCACGCGCGGGGCGGGCGGCGGGTAGCTCACCTCGTACCGCACCTCCGGGCGCGGATCGTGCGGGAAGCGCGGCTGGCTCATGGCGGCCTCCGGTCGGGCTGGACGGGCTCGGGGCTGTCCTCAGACGCTCGGGACCCTGCCGCGGATCCACTCCACGATCTGCTCGATGCCCGGCCGGTACCCGTCGCTGGTGTCGACCTCGAGCGTCGGGACGTCGAGATCCAGCGGCTCGTACAACCCGTCGTCGAGCTCGTCCTTGAGCTCGTCGGCTCCGTCCGCGCCCTCGTGCACGGGGTGCCGGTCGCCGTCGTCGTCCCGGTCCTCATACCGGTCGACCAGCTCCTCCGGCGGCGCCGCGCAGTGCAGCTGCAGCGGCTCGCAGAGCGGGATCAGCCGGCCGATGTCGGCCTCGGAGATCCCGTGGTTGAAGTTGGCCTCGATGACGATCGCGTTGCCCGATTCGAGCGTCTTGCGCGCCGTGAGGTACATCAGCCGCATCGAGGTCTCGCCGAGGTGCCGGGTGACCTTGCGGGCCACCGCACCGATGCTGTCGTAGAGCTCCTCCTTGATCGCGTCCTTGGAGATGATCGGGATGGCCAGCGCCTCCGCGACCTTCTCGCCGAGGGTCGTCTTGCCGGATGCCGGCGGCCCGTTGACGACGAGCAGCAGTGGTTTGTCGGTCATGCCTACAGACCTTGCCAGGTTCGGCGGCCGGATGCTCAGTCCCGGTCGCGCCGGTTGCGGGTCACCGCGTTGCGCGCTTCGAGCTGCTCGTCCGGCGGGTACTCCACACCGGTCAGGGTGAGACCACCGGGCGGCGCGACCGTGATCTCGCTGGAGCGCTCCGCGAGCGCCAGCAGGCCGGCGGGCCAGCCGATCGGCCGGCGGCCCTCGCCCACGGCGATCAGCGCGCCGACGAGCGAGCGCACCATCGAGTGGCAGAAGGCGTCCGCGACGACGTCCGCCCGGATCACCCCGTCCGGCTCGCGCGCCCAGTCGAGCCGGTGCAGGGTGCGGATCGTGGTGGCCTCCGGGCGCCGCTTGCAGTACGCCGCGAAGTCGCGCAGCCCGAGCAGCTCGTCGGAGGCCGCCTGCATCGGCGCGGTGTCCAGCGGCCGCGGCCAGTGCACCACGTCGTGGCGACGCAACGGGTCGATGCCCCACTCGTGGTCGCTGATCCGGTAGGCGTAGCTGCGGGACAGGCCGCTGAAGCGTGCGTCGAAGGAGCCGGTGACGACCCGGTGCGCGCGCACCCGCACGTCCGGCGGCAGGAGCCCGGCCAGCCGGCGGGTCAGCAGGCGCTCGTGCGCGGCATACAGCCCGGCCGGCAGGTCGAGGTGCGCCACCTGGCCGGTGGCGTGCACGCCGGCGTCCGTGCGACCGGCCACCGTGAGGCGCACTGGCTGCCGGAGGATCAGCTGCAGCGTGCTCTGCAGGACGCCGCACACCGTGCGGCGGTCCGGCTGGACCGCCCACCCGGAGAAGTCGGTGCCGTCGTACGCGATGTCCAGGCGCACCCGCACGAGCCGGTCCACGCCGTCCCCGGCAGGCAGCGAGAGCCCGCCACCCCGGGTGGGGGTGGCGGGCTCTGGCGGTGCGGGATAGCTGGTCATCGAGGACCGGTCATCCGCTGCGTTACTCGGACTCGTCCTCGCGCTTGCTGTCCGAGGCGGCCTCGGCCGGCTCGTCCTGCTCCTGCGTCGCGGCGGCGTCCTCGGCGGGCTGCTCGGCCTCGGCCTTGGGCTGGTCCTTCTCGAACTTCGCGCCGCGGGCGGCCTCGGCCTCCTTGACGACCTGCGTGGTCGCGGAGGCTTCCTCGACGAGCTCGATGATCGCCATCGGCGCGTTGTCGCCCTTGCGCGGGCCGACCTTGATGATGCGGGTGTAGCCGCCCGGACGGTCCACGTAGCGCGGGCCGATCTCGGCGAACAGGTGATGGACGACGTCCTTGTCGCGGATGGTCGACATCACGATGCGGCGCGCGTGCAGGTCACCCCGGCGGGCGAAGGTGATCAGGCGCTCTGCGAGCGGACGCAGACGCTTGGCCTTGGCCTCGGTGGTGGTGATCCGGCCGTGCTCGAACAGCGCGGTAGCGAGGTTGGCCAGCATCAGCTTCTGGTGCGATGCGCTACCGCCGAGACGGGCGCCCTTGGTGGGCGTGGGCATGATCGGTGCTCCTGTCGGTTACTGCTTCTTCGATGTGTGGGATGCGGCGTACCGCGCTGGGCTAGAGCTCTTCGGTCTCGGCGTAGTCGGCGTCGTCCTGGCCGCCGGCGTCGGTGAAGCCGGTGTCGAACTCGTCGTCGTAGATGCCGGTGATCTGCGAGGGGTCGAACGGGGAGGAGTCCTTCAGCCCCAGGCCCATGCCGTGCAGCTTGAGCTTGACCTCGTCGATCGACTTCTGACCGAAGTTGCGGATGTCGAGCAGGTCCGCCTCGGTGCGCGAGACCAGCTCACCGACGGTGTGGATGCCCTCGCGCTTGAGGCAGTTGAAGGAGCGGACGGTGAGGTCCATGTCCTCGATCGGCATCGTGTACGACGCAAGGTCGGCGGCCTCGGACGGCGACGGGCCGACCTCGATGCCCTCGGCCTCGACGTTGAGCTCGTGGAACAGCCCGAACAGCTCGACGAGGGTGCGGCCGGCCGACGCGATCGCGTCCCGCGGGGTGATCGACGGCTTGGTCTCGACGTCCACCACGAGGCGGTCGAAGTCGGTGCGCTGCTCGACGCGGGTCGCCTCGACGTTGTAGCTGACCTTCATGACCGGCGAGTAGATCGAGTCGACCGGGATGCGGCCGATCTCCTGGCCCTGCTGCTTGTTCTGCGGGGCCGGGACGTAGCCGCGGCCGCGCTCGACCGTCAGCTCGATCTCGATCGAGCCCTTCTTGTTGATCGTGCCGATCTTCAGGTCGGGGTTGTGCACGATGACGCCGGCCGGCGCGGCGATGTCGCCGGCGGTGACGTCGCCGGGGCCCTGCTTGCGCAGCACGACGGTGACCGGCTCGTCCTCCTCGGAGGAGACGACGAGCTCCTTGAGGTTCAGGATCAGCTCGGTGACGTCTTCCTTCAGGCCCGGGACCGTCTGGAACTCGTGGAGGACGCCGTCGATCTTGATGCTGGTGATCGCGGCACCAGGGATCGACGACAGGAGGGTGCGGCGCAGGGAGTTACCGAGGGTGTAGCCGAAGCCGGGCTCGAGCGGTTCGATGATGAACCGGGAGCGAAGGTCATCGACGCGCTCTTCGGTGACGGTAGGACGCTGCGAAATGAGCACAGAGTTTTCCTTTCTGGCAGATCGCCCGCTATATGACGATCAGCGCGGTGTGGGCCCTGGGTGCACAGGGCCCACACCGAGGTGGATGACTACTTCGAGTAGAGCTCGACGATAAGCTGCTCGGCGACAGGGATCTCGATCTGAGCGCGCTCGGGGAGCTGGTGCACGAGGACCTGCAGCGTGTTCGGGTTGACGTGCAGCCACGCCGGGACCGGGCGCTCGCCCATGGTCGCCTTGGCGATCTCGAACGGGGTGCTCGACAGCGACTTGCTCTTGACCTCGATGATGTCGTACTGCGAGACGCGGAAGCTGGGGATGTTCACCTTCTGCCCGTTGACGGTGAAGTGCGCGTGCGACACCAGCTGGCGGGCCTGGCGGCGGGTGCGCGCGATACCGGCGCGGTAGATGACGTTGTCCAGCCGCGACTCGAGGATCTGCAGGAGGTTGTCACCGGTCTTGCCCTGGCGACGCACCGCCTCCTCGTAGTACCGACGGAACTGCTTCTCGAGAATGCCGTACGAGTACTTGGCCTTCTGCTTCTCCTGCATCTGAGTGCGGTACTCGCTCTCCTTGATGCGGTTGCGCCCGTGCTGCCCCGGGGGGTACGGACGACGCTCGAAGCTCTGATCGCCGCCGACGAGGTCGACGCCCAGACGACGGGAGATACGGGTCGCGGGACCTGTGTAACGTGCCATTTCTGCCTAAACCTTTACCTTCCCGCGCCTAGACGCGACGACGCTTCTTCGGACGGCAGCCGTTGTGCGCCTGCGGGGTGACATCGGAGATGGTGCCGACCTCGAGGCCGGCGGCGGTGAGTGAACGAATCGCGGTCTCGCGGCCGGAGCCGGGGCCCTTCACGAACACGTCGACCTTCTTCATGCCGTGCTCCTGCGCCTTGCGGGCGGCGTTCTCGGCGGCCATCTGCGCCGCGAACGGCGTGGACTTGCGCGAGCCCTTGAAGCCGACGTGACCGGCCGAGGCCCACGAGATCACCGCGCCGGTCGGGTCGGTGATGGAGACGATCGTGTTGTTGAAGGTGCTCTTGATGTGGGCCTGGCCCACGGCGATGTTCTTCTTTTCCTTGCGGCGGACCTTCTTGGCGCCCGCGCGAGTCTTGGGAGGCATGTGGCCTTCTACTCCAAAGTGGTGTGAGGAATCAGCTGATGGTCGATGAGCGAGAAGGAGCTACTACTTCTTCTTCTTGCCGGAGATCGTCTTCTTCGGGCCCTTGCGGGTGCGCGCGTTCGTGCGGGTGCGCTGTCCGTGGACGGGAAGACCGCGACGATGGCGGATGCCCTGGTAGCAGCCGATCTCCATCTTGCGACGAATGTCAGCCTGGACCTCACGACGGAGGTCACCTTCGACCTGGAGGTTCGCGTCGATGTACTCGCGCAGCTTGACAAGGTCCTCTTCGGTGAGGTCCTTCACGCGGGTGCTGCCGTCGATGCCGGTGGCCGCGATGGCCTGCTCGGACGACGTACGGCCGACGCCGTAGATGTAGGTGAGGGCGATGACCGTGCGCTTCTCGCGCGGGAGGTCGACGCCGGAGATGCGTGCCATGTGCTTCGTGGCTCCTTGTGGGTGCGGTACCCGGTGTTGTTACGAGGTGTGGACTCGCGCACCCGGGCTAGCCACAGCCCGGCCCCGGCCTCGTAACACCAGGGGTCTTCCACTTCAGGAAGTTCGGAGAGTCCTATTTCTTGTTGTGCTGCATGCCTGCGGCGTACGCCGCGGGCGGCCGGTGCTGCTAGCCCTGACGCTGCTTGTGGCGCAGGTTCTCGCAGATCACCATGACGCGGCCGTGGCGACGAATGACCTTGCACTTGTCGCAGATCTTCTTGACGCTGGGGTTGACCTTCACGTGATGCCCTTACGGAGTTGTTCGAGGATGGGGACGAGCGGACGCGGCGTACTACTTGTAGCGGTAGACGATGCGCCCACGGGTCAGGTCGTACGGCGAGAGCTCCACGACCACGCGGTCCTCGGGGAGGATGCGGATGTAGTGCTGGCGCATCTTGCCCGAGATGTGTGCCAGGACCAGGTGCCCGTTCTCCAACTGAACGCGGAACATCGCGTTCGGAAGGGGCTCGACTACCTTGCCTTCAACCTCGATTGCGCCGTCTTTTTTCGCCATAACCTCTAACCATCGTCTGCATGCGGCGGCACCAGCCCTGGTGGGCGGTGCCGGTTCGTGCCGGGCGCGACTGAGGGTGGTTCTGGATCCGCGGCCACAGCGGATGGGTTCAGAACTAGCGCACGCCAACGAACAACTTTACGCCAGGGCGCGAATTATCACAAAGGGCCGCGCGAGCGACCTCGATCACGTACCCGGGCGTGTCGGCCGCCGGCCGCTCCCCGTGGACTTGCTCCCCCGGACGGTTGTCGGGCGACCTCCCGGGGCGACGACGCCCCGTTCTGTCGCCGGTTAGCGGTCCGGGCGAGGTCGCCGACCGGGTGCTCGTCGTCCACAGGGCGCCGAGCGCCTCCACAGCCGGGCGGCGGCCCGTCGCCACCGCAGCGCGAGCACCCCATTGTCGCAGCCATGTTCTCTCGACAACGCCTTCCTTCCCCCATCGCAGAACGGGCCGCCCAGCCCGGGGCGATCACCACCACGCGCGAGCTGCGCGAGTGCGGGGTGACGCCCGACGGCATCCGCTCGCTCGTCGGGCGCGAGCTGACCCGCCTCGCCGGCGGCGTCCACGCGATTGCGCCCTCCGCCGGCTGGGACCACTACCTCGCGGCGTCGCTGGTGCTGGCAGGCGACGGCGGGACGGCGTTCGGCACGACCGCGCTGGCGCTGCACGAGCTCGGACCGCGGGTGCTGCCGATCGAGGTGCTCGCGCGCACCCACGATCGCCCTCGCGGGAGGCCATGGGTGCGGTTCGTGCGCTCCGACTACCCGGGCCGGGTCGTCGAGGACAAGGAGCCGCCACGCATCGCACTCGAGGACACGGTCATCGACGTCGTCGGCACGCTCGACGAGCTGGACGCGATCGCGCTGGTGAGCCGCGCGCTGCAGGAACGCCGGACAGCGCCGCAGCGGCTGTCGGCGGTCGTGGATCGGCGACGACGGGTGCGCCATCGGGCGCTGCTCGACAGGATTCTCGCCGATGCGGCCGGGATCGAGAGCGCGCTCGAGCGGGTGTACGACGACCTCGTGGTGACCGCGCACGCGCTGCCGCCGATGCGCCGGCAGTACGTCGTCCCGGGCAGCGGCCACCGGTCCGACGGCGCATACCTGGACGCGCGCGCCCTGGTGGAGCTGGACGGCGCGGCGTACCACGACCGCAAGCGGGACCGAGCACTCGACAACCGCCACGCCGGGCTCGGATGGGTGACGTTCCGGTTCGGATGGGCCGACTGCTGGGTCACCCCGTGCAGCACCGCCCGGGTGCTCTGGGGCGGCCCGCCGCCGAAGCGCTGCCGGCGCTGTCCAGCCGACTAGCGGTGGACGGACAGCCGGCCGGCACCGGCCGCTTGTCGTGGAGCGTCTGGGGGCGACGACGCCCCGAACCGCGCCAGCTCGACCGTCCGTGGGCGGACGGTCGAGCTGGCGGCGGTACAACGGGTGGGGGCTAGGCCGGGAGGTTGATGAGCTCCCCGAGCCAGGTGCGGTGCGCGTCGGCGCGGCCGAGCGCCAGCGAGTCGGCTTTGGCCCGCTTCACCATCAGGTGCGACGGGTTCTCCCACGTCATACCCTGCCCGCCGTGCATCTGCAGGCACTCCTGGGCCGCGTGGACGGCGCTGACCGACGCGTGCGCCTTCGCGACGGCGGCCGCGATCGGCAGGTCGGCGTCGCCCCCGCCGGCGCACGCCGCGGCGTACTTCGCGGCGGCCTGCAGCTGCGACACCCCGACGTACACGTCGGCCATCCGGTGCTTGAGCGCCTGGTACGACGCGATCAGCCGGCCGAACTGGTAGCGCTGCTTCATGTAGGCGATGGCCGTGTCCAGGGCGTTCTGCGCCACGCCGAGCATCTCGCACGCCAGCATCGCCGCGCCGATGGTGAGCGCCTCGCGGACGGCGCCCGCGGGGTCGCCACCGAGGGAGGTGCCCTGCGCGCCGTCGAGGGTGATGTCGGCGAGCGGCCGCGTCATGTCCAGCGAGACCGACGCCGCGATGGTTGCCTCGGACGCCGCCACGGCGTACAGCCCGTCGGCCGCCGGCACGACGAGCACGTCGGCGGCGAGCGCGTCGGCGACCACCGGGATCCGCCCGGTCAGCCGGCCCTCCGAGACGGTGACCGTCGGCGTGAACGGCGCCGTCGGGGACGCGGTGAACGGCACCGCGAGGGTGGCGATCTTCTCCCCCGACGCGATCTGCCCCAGCAGGTGGGTCTCGCCGGAGTGCAGCAGCGCGGCGGTGGCGAGGACGGCGCTGCCGAGGTACGGGACCGGCGCGGTCGCGCGGCCCAGCTCGGTCATCACCACGCCGACCTCGCGCCACGAGGCGCCGGCGCCGCCGAGCTCCTCGGGGACGGCGAGCCCGGCCAGGCCGAGCTCGCTCGCGAGCTGCGTCCACAGCGCGCGGTCGGTCTTGTCCTCGGCCTCGGTGCGAGCCAGCACGTCCTGCCACGCGGCCCGCTTGGTCAGCAGTCCGCGCAGCGTCGAGGCGAGCTCGTTCTCCTCGTCGAGGTCGATCAGCGCGTACTGGCTGCCGAGGACGGTCTCGTTGGCGGTCGTGGTCATCGGGGCAGATCCTTCCAAGGCACATCCTTGTCGACGCGGTACTCCGGCGGCATGCCCAGCACCCGCTCGCTGACGATGTTGCGCATGATCTCCGAGGTGCCGCCCTCGATCGAGAGGCCCTTCCAGCGCAGGTAGCGGAAGCCCGGCACGCGGGAGTTGCGGGCCGAGACGTCCGGGCGGCCCATCGTGTAGTTGTCGTAGCGCAGGCCGTCGTCGCCCTCCATCTCCAGCTCGAGGCCGGTGAGCCGCTGGGTGAGGTTGGTCAGGCCGAGCTTGACGGCCGACCCCTCGGGACCCGGCGTGCCGGCCGCGAGCTGCTGGCCCAGCCGGATCTGCGCGAGCCGCAGGGCCTCCGCCTCGACCCAGCTCTCCAGGAGCCGGTCGCGCAGCGCCGGCGAGTGCTCGGGCGCCGAGGTCCAGGTCCGCACGGCCTCACCGATCGCCTCGGTGCCGCGCTTGGCGACCTTGCCGCCGATGGCCACGCGCTCGTTCATGAGGGTGGTCTGCGCGACCGCCCAGCCGGCACCGATCTCGCCGAGCCGCTGGGAGTCGGGGATGACGACGTCGTCGAGGAAGATCTCGTTGAACTCCGCCTGGCCGGTGATCTGGCGCAGCGGGCGGACGTCGATGCCGGGCGTGTCCATCTTCACGTAGAAGTAGGTCATGCCGCGGTGCTTGACCGCACTCGGGTCGCTGCGGGTGACCAGGATGGCGTACTGCGCGTGGTGCGCCAGCGACGTCCACACCTTCTGCCCGTTGATCACCCAGTCGCCGGACTCCTGCTGCACCGCGGAGGTCGACAGCCCCGCGAGGTCCGAGCCCGCGCCGGGCTCGGAGAACATCTGGCACCACACCTCCTCACCGGTCCACAGCGGACGAAGCAGGCGCTCCTGCGTCTCGCGGTCGGCGTACGCCAGGATCGTGGGGGCGGCCATGCCGAGGCCGATCACGTTGATCGACGAGTTGTTGTCGGGTGCTCCGGCCGCCGCGAAGGCGTCGTTGACCTCGGACTGCAAGGAGCGGTCCAAGCCCTTCCCGCCGAGGCCCTCGGGGAAGTTCACCCACGCCAGGCCCGCGTCGTATCGGGCACGCAGGAACTCGAGTGGGTCCGTGCTCGCGGGGTCGTGCGCGTCGAGGAACTCGCGCACTTCCTGCGCGAGCTGGGCAGCTTGGGTGCCCCGGTCCGCGCTCAGCTCGACAGCCATCGCTACCTCCAGATCGAAAGGGATACCTACGTTCTACAGAATCCGATTCGGTTAGCCAATGCCGACCCACGCACCAGGCGCCATCGCGGACGCCGGCCGATCCCGCCCGGCCGCGCGCGTAGGGTCGTCGGCGTGAGCATCGAGGACGACCAGAGCCCGGTTCTTCGGCAGCGCATCGGCGCGTACGGCGTCCTGGTGCGCGACGATCGGGGCCTCCAGGAGCTGCTGCTGACCCGCATCTCGCCGACCGACTACGGCGCCGGAATGTGGACCCTGCCCGGCGGCGGCATCGACCACGGAGAGCACCCCGACGACGCCGTGGTGCGCGAGGTCTACGAGGAGACGTCGCTGATGGTGCGCGTGCGCGCCGTGCACACCGTGGCGAACCTGCACGTGATCGGGCACAACCGCCAAGGCGTGCTGGAGGACTTCCAGGGCGTCGGCATCATCTACTCGGTCGAGCCCGTGCCCGGCAGCGACCTGGACCGGCTGCGGGTGGTCGAGGAGGACTCCTCGACCGACCTCGTCGAGTGGGTGGCCTTCGAGCAGCTGACGCTGCGGCGCCTGACGAACGTCGCCTGGAGCGCGGTCGAGCTGCTCGGCATCGCGACGCGCCCGGACTGACGTCAACATCACGCCCTCGCGCGCCTCGCATCTTGTTAGGCTCTTGGCAAGATTCGTAACCAATTCGTGACGGCAGTGCGCCGTCCCGTTCGCCCCCTCGAGGTCCTCCCGTCTTGCTGCGTACCAAGCTGCTCACCGCCGGCGTGCTCGTCGCCGCACCCCTGGCCGCCTGGGGCGCGTCGGCGTACGCCGACGCCCCGACGGCGCTGCCGGCGCTGTCCGTGGCACCGAACCCGGTGATCCCCGAGGGGCAGCTCGTGGTGCGCGGCAGTGGCTGCGTCGGCAGCGGCGGCACGCCGGGCGTGGTGAGCGTGGCGCTGCGCCACCCCGACGGCAGCTCGTCGGTCAGCACGGTCACGGCCGTCGACGCCAGTGGTGGGTGGGCCACCGCGTACACCGCGCCGGCCGCCGCAGGGACCTACCAGATCACCGCCACCTGCGACCTGTACTCGACCGCGACGCCGTACGCGGCCGCCTCGGTCACCGTCGTGCCCGGCGGCGGGTCGGCGCCGGCCGCCGGGGCCTCCACGGCCGTCCCG
>NZ_WBKP01000050.1 GCF_009602465.1 Cumulibacter manganitolerans
ATCACCATGAACAGCAGTACGCCGCTCAGGACCGGGAGGGTCGCCGGCCCGGCGGCCGTCACCGAGCAGATGCGCTGGCGATGGCCCCGGCGGACGACGGCGGGCGCGGACGCGCACATCGCCGGGACGCTGCGCGAGGCCGAGCTGCTCGGCGTCACCGGCCGAGGCGCCCTGACGCGCATGGGCCGCGCCCTGCTCGACCCCTCGCTGGACGTCGCCGGCGCGGCGCTGAAGGCGCTGCCCGAGCCGGTCGACTCGGTCATCCTGCAGCCCGACCTCACGGCCGTCGCGCCGGGCCGGCTGTCCCCGGGGCTCGCGCACGACATGCACCTGATCAGCGACCTGGAGTCCTCCGGCGGGGCGGCGGTCTTCCGGATCACCGAGTCGTCGCTGCGCCGCGCGCTGGATGCCGGGCTGAGCGCCGCGGAGGTCAAGCGGCTGCTGCAGGACCGCTCCGTCACCGCGCCACCGCAGGCCCTCGGCTACCTGGTGGACGACGTAGCCCGCAGGCACGGGGTGCTGCGGGTCGGCGGCGCGTCGGCGTACCTGCGCTGCGACGACGAGTCGACGATCGATCTGCTGGAGTCGCACCGCGATCTCGCCCACCTGCGGCTGCGCCGGCTCGCGCCGACGGTGCTGCTGACCACCGCCGAGCCGGCCGAGCTGCTGCGGGCGCTGGACGCGGCCGGCGTGAGCGCCAGCTTCGAGAACGACTTCGGCGTGATCGAGGCCGGCACGGCACAGCCGGCCCGGGCGAAGCCGCGGGCCGCCCGCACGGGGCGGCGCACCGAGCTCAGTGACGCCGACATCGAGACGATCGTGCACCGGCTGCGGGTCGGCACCCAGGCCGCCGCCGCGGCGCCCGAGCGGCCGGCCCCCGGCGAGTCGCCGTCCTCGACGCTCGCGGTCCTCAAGGACGCCGTGCGCAGCCACGAGCAGGTGAGCCTCGACTACGTGGACGAGAACGCCCGCATGTCGACCCGGCTGGTCACGCCGTCGCGGATCGAGGGCGGCTTCCTGCACGGCTACGACACCGCGGCCCGGGAGGTGCGCCGGTACGCCGTGCACCGCATCATGGCGGTCTCGATCGCGTTCTCGGAGTAACGACGCCCTATGTGGTCGTCGACCGAGGGAGGACGGCGACGCCCTATGTGGTCGTCGACCGAGGGAGGACGGCGACGCCTCATGTGGTCGTCGACCGAGGGAGGACGGCGACGCCTCATGTGGTCGTCGACCGAGGGAGGACGGCGACGCCTCATGTGGTCGTCGACCGAGGGAGGACGGCGACGCCTCATGTGGTCGTCGACCGAGGGAGGACGGCGACGCCTCATGTGGTCGTCGACCGAGGGAGGACGGCGACGCCTCATGTGGTCGTCGACCGAGGGAGGACGGCGACGAAGGAGCGCGTCCGAGCGAGTGGAGACGCCTGCAGCGATCAATGGCCGCAACCCCGGCGTACGCAGTCAACCGGACGGCGGTTGCCCACAACCGGTGGACAACGGCCTACGACGACCAGGCGAACATGTCGACGACCTGGGCGACGAACCGCGCCACAGAGCGCGACGCACGCGGACATCGTCCAGGCTGAACCAGCCCCACACGCCGCTACCGGCGTCTCCGTTTCGCGCGGCCCCGGTCGCTGGCGCTCCCTCACCGCGCTCCAGTCGACGACCACACGAAGGTGACGACCCGAAAGTGCCGTCGTCGCTCCTGGTGTGGTCGTCGACCGAGGGAGGACGGCGACGCCTCATGTGGTCGTCGACCGAGGGAGGACGGCGACGCAGGAGCGCGTCCGAGCGAGTGGAGACGCCTGCAGCGACCAATGGCCGCAACCCCGCCGTACGCAGTCAACCGGCCGGCGGTTGCCCACAACCGGTGGACAACGGCCTACGACGACCAGGCGAACATGTCGACGACCTGGGCGAAGAACCGCGCCACAGAGCGCGACGCACGCGGACATCGTCCAGGCTGAGCCAGCCCCACACGCCGCTACCGGCGTCTCCGTTTCGCGCGGCCCCGGTCGCTGGCGCTCCCTCGCCGCGCTCCAGTCGACGACCAAAGCACGTCGACGACCACACGATGGGGGCAGGAGTCGACGACCCCAGGAACGCGACGACCACGACAGATGTCCGGCCCGCGGCATACCCTTGAAGGCTGCACCCGCCACCCGAGGAGGCGCTGATGACCGGTGGGCCCCTGATCGTCCAGTCCGACAAGACGCTGCTGCTCGAGATCGACCACGAGCAGGCGCAGGCCTGCCGCCTGGAGATCGCCGCCTTCGCCGAGCTCGAGCGCTCGCCCGAGCACGTGCACACCTACCGGGTCACGCCGCTGGGGCTGTGGAACGCGCGGGCCGCCGGGCACGACGCCGAGAAGGTCATCGACTCCCTCGTGCGCTACAGCCGGTTCCCGGTGCCGCACGCGCTGCTGGTCGACATCGCCGAGACGATGGATCGCTACGGCCGGCTGCAGCTGCAGAAGCATCCCTCGCACGGCCTGGTGCTCGCCACCACCGACCGCGCGGTCCTCGAGGAGGTGCTGCGCAGCAAGAAGATCTCGCCGATGCTCGGCGCTCGCATCGATGCCGACACCGTCGCGGTGCACCCTTCCGAGCGCGGCCGGCTCAAGCAGGCGCTGCTGAAGATCGGCTGGCCCGCCGAGGACTACGCCGGCTACGTCGACGGCGAGGCGCACCCGATCGACCTGGTGCAGGACGACTGGGCGCTGCGTGACTACCAGCAGCAGGCCGTCGAGGGCTTCTGGGCCGGCGGCTCGGGCGTCGTCGTGCTGCCGTGCGGCGCCGGGAAGACCATGGTCGGCGCCGCGGCGATGGCCGAGGCGAAGGCGACCACGCTGATCCTGGTCACCAACACCGTCGCGGGCCGCCAGTGGAAGCGCGAGCTCATCGAGCGCACGACCCTGACCGAGGAGGAGATCGGCGAGTACAGCGGCGAGAAGCGCGAGATCCGGCCCGTCACGATCGCGACGTACCAGATCATGACGACCCGCCGGAAGGGCCAGTACATGCATCTGGACCTGTTCGACTCCCGCGACTGGGGGCTGATCGTGTACGACGAGGTGCACCTGCTGCCCGCGCCGATCTTCCGGCTCACCGCCGATCTGCAGTCGCGTCGGCGGCTCGGGCTGACCGCGACGCTGGTCCGCGAGGACGGCCGCGAGGGCGACGTCTTCTCGCTGATCGGCCCCAAGCGGTACGACGCACCGTGGAAGGACATCGAGGCGCAGGGCTGGATCGCCCCGGCGGTCTGCGGGGAGGTGCGGGTCACCCTCACCGACGCCGAGCGCATGGCGTACGCGACCGCCGAGCCGGAGGACAAGTACCGCCTCGCGGCGACCGCGCGCACCAAGCTCCCCGTGGTGGCCAGGCTTATCGACCGGCACCCGGACGAGCAGGTGCTGGTGATCGGGGCGTACCTCGATCAGCTCGACCACGTCTCCGAGCACCTCGGCGGCGTCCCCATCATCCAGGGCAAGACGCCCAACGCCGAGCGCGAGAAGCTCTTCGAGGCCTTCCGCACCGGTGAGCTGCGGGTGCTGGTGGTCAGCAAGGTCGCGAACTTCTCGATCGACCTGCCCGAGGCGTCGGTGGCCGTCCAGATCTCCGGCACGTTCGGGTCGCGGCAGGAGGAGGCCCAGCGCCTCGGCCGCGTGCTGCGGCCGAAGGCGGACGGGAAGCAGGCGCACTTCTACTCGGTGATCAGCCGCGACACCCTCGATGCGGAGTACGCCGCCCACCGGCAGCGCTTCCTCGCCGAGCAGGGCTACGCCTACACCATCGTGGACGCCGACGACGTGCTCGCCGGGCCGCTGCCGCTTCCGAACAGCGACCTGGACGCCGACCTCGCCGCCGACCTGTCCGCCGACAGCGAGGCGGACGACGAGGCCTAGCCGATGACGACCCCCCGCCTCGAGCAGCTGTGGACGCCGTACGCCGGTGACACCGCGGCGGCGCGCGCGGAGTGGGCCTCGCTGATCGACCGGTGGAGCGAGCCGCACCGGGCGTACCACACGCTCGAGCACCTGCTGCTGATGCTGGAGCTGCTGGCCGCGCACGGCGCGGACGCCGAGACGATGCTGGCCGCCTGGTACCACGACGCGGTCTACGACCCGCGCTCGAGCACGAATGAGGCCGACAGCGCCGCCCTCGCCGCCCGCGCCCTGGGCGAGCTCGGGCTCGGCCGGCTGGCCGAGCGCGTCAGCGGGCTGGTGCTGCGCACCGCCGGGCACGACGGCGAGGACCTCGACGAGCAGACCGCGCTGCTGCTGGATGCGGACCTGGCCATCCTCGGCCAGCCGCCGGCGATCTACCTGCGCTACGTCGAGGGCGTCCGCCGCGAGTACGCACACGTCCCCGACGCGGAGTTCCGCACCGCGCGCAGCGCCGTCATGGCGGGGTTCCTGGACCGCGGACGCATCTATCGCACGGCCGCGTTCGCGGCCCTGGAGCCGGCCGCCCGTGCCAACATCGCCGCCGAGCTGGCGCTCTACGACGCCGCCTCGGGCTAGCCGCGACCCGCGGCCCGGGGCCGGCCCTTCGGCCGGCGCAGGCCGGCCGCGGTGAGCAGCCGGACGATCTCGCGGGAGCTGACCGGTCGCGCGCCGTACGCCACGACGTCCGCCCACCGCTCCTGCGGAATGTCGTAATGATCACCGTCGAAGGCGCGCTCGGGGATCTGCAGGGCGCGCGCGGCGTGGTGCAGATCATCGAACGAGCGGTCCGAGATGAGGTGCGCCCACTGGCGCCCCCGCCACTGCCAGACGGGCTGATCGACGTACAACGGCATGCCGCGACGGTACGCCGCCCGCGCCGTACCGCGCCCGGACGCCGGATCACCGGGCGGTGCGGGCCTTCCAGCATCTGGGATTCGCGACGGTGCGCCGGCGTCCGAGGCTGCCGCCATGTACGCTCTGCGAACGCTGTGACCTGACGCATAGGTGGGAGGTCTCAGAACGATGAAATTTGACACTGATGTCGGGTTCTGGTCTGGTCAGGTGTGGGTGGCGTGAGCCACTATCTACCGAGCCGCCAGCCCGTCACTGGTGGCTTGACCCATCCGTCAAACCGTGTGGCTGTCCTGCTGGCAGCCAGAAAATCGGGGGAGGCCCGTGCTAAGCATCAAAGACGTCTCCGTGCGCTATGGACGATCCGTCCAGGCCCTGCGCAACGTGAGCTTCGACGTACCGGAAGGAGAGGTCGTCTGCGTGCTCGGCGGCAACGGCGCCGGCAAGACCACTCTCCTGCGCGCCATCTCCGGCACGTTGAAGCTGCATCGCGGAACGATCACCTCCGGGTCGATCGAGTTCGAGGGCAAGCGGATCGACCGGCTCGATCCCGCCCGCACCGTCGAGCGCCAGGTCATCCAGGTGCCGGAAGGGCGGCAGATCTTCGGCCGCATGAGCGTGGATGAGAACCTGCGCGCCGGCGGCCTGACCGCGAGCCCGAAGCGCCGCGAGGCGGCCCGCTCCCGCATCTACGAGCTGTTCCCGCGGCTGGAAGAGCGCGCGAAGCAGCCCGCCGGTCTGCTCTCCGGTGGCGAGCAGCAGATGCTGGCCATCGGCCGCGCCATGATGACCGAGCCGAAGGTGCTGCTGCTGGACGAGCCGTCGCTCGGCCTGGCCCCGCAGCTGATCACCCGCATCGGGCAGATCATCACCCAGATCAACGAGGAGTTCGGCACGTCGATCCTGCTCATCGAGCAGAACGCGTCGATGGCGCTGCGCGTGTCCAAGCGCGCGGTCGTGCTGGAGGTCGGCGAGCTCGCCCTGCAGGGCGACGCCCACGAGCTCGCTGCTTCCGAAGACGTCCAGGCCCTGTACCTCGGCGGCCACGGCGGTCACGACTCGCTCGAGCACGAGCGCATCAGTGACAACCGGCCCCGCCGCCGCAAGCTGGGGCTCTGGGCCGGATGAACGAGAAGGAACCCATGGCCAAGGAGTACATCGAGCCGCAGCGGATGGCCGACGCCGCCCGCCACGAGGATCGTCATGAGGCGTCGCACGACGTGCACCGGCACGACGAGCCGGCGGAGTTCGTCGACCCGACCATCAGCCGCGCGACCCGCGCCGCCACCGAGGCGCTCGGCGTCCCGCAGCTGGAGGTCAACGACATCACCGTGCAGTTCGGCGGCATCGTCGCGCTGAACCACGTGAGCTTCACCATCGAGCCGGGCACGATCCACGCGCTGATCGGCCCGAACGGTGCGGGCAAGTCGACCTGCTTCAACGCGATCACCGGCGTCTACAAGACGCGCACCGGCTTCGTGAAGTTCGGTGACCACACGCTGACCAACCTGTCCCCGAGCCGGATCGCCAGCTGCGGCGTGGGCCGCGCCTTCCAGAACCTCGCGCTGTCGCCGACCTCCACGGTCCTCGACAACGTGATGCTCGGGCGCTACCACCTCACCAGCGGCGGCTTCTTCTCCTCTGCGCTGCGGCTGCCGTGGACGATGAAGCAGGAGCGGCGGCACAAGGAGCGGGCGGCGGCGATCTGCGAGTTCCTCGGGATCGCCAAGTACCTGCACTCTCCCGCGGGCGTGCTGTCGTACGGAAACCAGAAGCGCATCGACATCGCCCGCGCGCTGGCCACCGAGCCCAAGCTGCTGATGCTCGACGAGCCCGCCGCAGGCATGAACAGCGGTGAGACCGCCGAGCTGGCCGCGCTGATCCACGACGTGCGCGACGAGGTCGGCGTGTCGATCATGCTCGTCGAACACGACATGAGCCTGGTCATGGGCGTCGCCGACCACATCACCGTGCTCGACTTCGGCAAGCGGATCGCCGACGGCCTGCCGTCGGTCGTCCAGAAGGACCCCGCGGTCATCCGCGCCTACCTCGGTGCCGAGGAGGAGGACGTGTCCGAGGCCGCCGTCGAGGCCGAGCTGGACGCCGACACCCCACCCAGCGAGCGCGCCGCCCACGGCGCGGCCCATGCGCCGCGCCACTCCGATCTTGATGAGAAGGACGACCGATGAGCACATTCATGCAGGTCCTGATCACGGGCCTGGGCCGCGGCGCCGTCTACGCGCTGCTCGCGCTGGGGTTCGTGATCATCTACAAGGCCACCGAGGTGGTCAACTTCGCCCACGGCTCGATCGCGCTGGTCGGCGGCTACCTGGTCTTCGTGCTGCGCGACAGCGTCGGGCTGCCGTGGATCGTCGCCGCCCTCGGCGGCATCGTGACCTCCGCGGTGCTGGCGCTGCTCGTCGAGCGGCTGCTGATCAGCAAGGCCCGGCTCGCGCACCACGACTCCCTGGCCATCCTGACCATCGGTCTGGACACCATCTTCCTGACCGAGATCATCCGGCGGCTGGGTGTCTCGGACAACCCGAACCTGTTCCCGTCGGTCAAGCCGCTGCGCATCGGCGACGTGAGCATCCAGGGCATCTACCTGGTCAGCATGATCACCGCGCTGATCATCATCGGCGTGTTCTTCGTGGTCTTCCAGAAGACCAACTGGGGCACCTCGATGCGCGCCCAGGCCGAGAACAAGGAGGCCGCCTCGCTGATGGGCATCCGCTCCGGTCGCGTCACGGCGTCCGCGTGGGTCGTCGGCGGCGCGCTCGCCGGCGTCGCGATCCTGTTCATCGCGTCCCCGTCGTTCGCCGGCTCGGGCCTGTCGGCCACCTCGCACGCGCTGGCTCTCGCCGCGTTCCCTGCAGCCATCGTCGGCGGGCTGAGCTCGACGGAGGGCGCCATCGTCGGCGGCATCGTCGTCGGCCTGACGAACTCGTTCGGCGAGTTCTACGTCGACAAGCTGTTCGCGACGGTCGCGGTGTACCTGGTCATGGTCCTCGTGCTCGTCTTCAAGCCCTCGGGCCTGTTCGGAAAGGTGGAGCAGCGTCGTGTCTGACACCAACGTCACCACCGCGCCCGCGACCGCGGTCGCGCCTACCAACGACGACATCTCGCACGATCCCGCCGTCAAGGCGCTGGTCAAGCCCACTGTCTGGCAGCGCTGGCGGCTGACGATCGGCATGGTGATCTTCGCGGTCGTCATGTTCCTGCTGCCGCTCTACCTCGCCCCGGACGACCTGTCCAACGGCGTCGCCGTGATGACGGCCGCCGTGGGCGGCTTCGGGCTGACCATGCTGCTGGGCCAGGCGGGCCTGCTGTCGCTGGCGCACTCGGCCTTCATGCTGGTCGGCGCGATCAGCTACACGGTCCTCGCGTCGCAGTCGACCTACAAGCCGGACCCCGACAAGGGCCAGGTGCTCGATCACTTCGGCATCGGCTTGCCGCCGCTGATCGCGCTCATCGGCGCGGTGCTGATCGCCGGCCTCGCCGGCGGCCTGTTCGCCCCGGTCTCCGGCCGCGTCAAGGGCATCTACCTGGGCCTCGCGTCGCTGGCGCTGGTCTACATCATGTTCTTCGTCTCGAAGAAGTTCCCCGAGCTGGCCGGCCACGCCTCCGGGCGCCCGGTGCCCGGCTTCTCGATCTTCGGGTTCGACGTCGACGTGTCCACGCCCGAGCTGTTCATCATGAACGTGCCGATCGGGCGCGCCGAGCGGCTGTGGTGGCTGTACGCGATCCTCATGGGCATCGCGTACGTGCTGATGCGCGGCGCGATCAACGGCCGCATCGGCCGCGCGTGGCGGGCGGTCCGCGACAACGAGGCCATGGCGACCGTCATGGGCGTCAACGTCGCGCGCACCAAGATGATGGCCTTCATCATCTCCTCCGCGTACGCGGGGCTGGCCGGCGTCATGGCGGTGTGGCAGCTGCAGCTGCTCACCCCGGACGAGTCGGCGGAGCAGGGCAAGTTCTCCCTCGTGACGGCGATCTCGTACCTCGCGCTCGTGGTCATCGGCGGCATGGGCTCGCTGCTGGGCGCGGTGCTCGGCGCGCTGATCGTGTTCGGCATGCCGCCGATCCTGAACGCCGCGATGCAGACCGGAGGCGCCGCCGCCACCAGTGGTACCGCGTTCTCCCCGACCGTCATCGCGACGTTCATCTACGGTGCGCTGATCGTGCTGATCATCATGTTCGAGCCGCGCGGCTTCGCCGGCATCGGCGACCGGATCCTCGGCCTGTTCACCGGGCGCGGCCGGAAGAACACCGCCGGCCTCGTCGACTCCGGTGACCAGCCGGGCGGCCGCGAGGACGCCGATCCCACCGAGGGCACGGACGCCGAGACGAAGGTCTAGCGAGCCCAACCCACAACTGCATACGCAGCACCCTCCCTTCTGGGGCCGCCTTCGGGCGGCCCCAGAAGTCGTTTCGCGACCTGTCCCGCGTTGTGACATGGTTCACCGAGGCCTGGAAAATGACGTGGATGTCAGGTTTGCTTAGCGGAGCGATCACCTTCCTGGGTGCCCGATCCTCGACAGCACAGGAGCCATTTCATGAAGCGCATGACGACGGCCGTCGGAGCAGGGCTCACGGCCGCCTGCATCCTCGCCACCACCGCCTGCTCGACCAAGGCGCAGGGCGACTCCGGCTCCTCCGGCGGCTCGGGCGACGTCAAGACCGACATCGGGGTCACCGACAGCGAGATCACCCTCGGCGTACAGACCGACATGAGCGGCGTGTTCAAGAGCATCGGCCTGGCCCTCTCGCACGGCAACGAGCTGTGGGCGGCGGACGTCAACGCCACGGGCGGCGTCTGCAACCGCAAGATCAAGCTCGACGTGCAGGACAACGCCTACAAGGCCGAGAACGCCATCCCGCTCTACGAGATCCAGAAGCCGAAGATCGCCGGCTACCTGCAGCTGATCGGCTCCCCGGTGCTCGCGGCGCTCAAGGCCAAGATCACCGCCGACAACGTGCTGACCATCCCCGCGGCGCAGGCGTCGGCGAACATGGACTCCCCCGCCGTCATGCTCATCGGCGCGACGTACGACATCGAGATGATCAACGGCCTGGCCTGGCTTGCCGAGCAGGGTCAGCTGAAGGACGGCGACAAGATCGGCCACATCTACGTCGACTCCGAGTACGGCCAGAACGGCCTGCTGGGCAGCAAGTCCTTCGCCAAGCAGCACGGCATCCAGGTGGTCGAGGCGGCGATCGGCGCGACCGACACCGACATGACCGCGACCATCACGAAGTTCAAGGAGGCCGGCGTCAAGACCATCGCGCTGACCACCACCCCGGCCGGGACGGCGTCCGCGGCCGTGCAGAACAAGGCGCAGGGCCTGAACGTCCCGATCATGGGCAACGACCCGACCTTCACGCCCAACATGATGACCGACCAGACGGTCGTCGCGGCGCTCGACGTCATGCACATCAGCGCCGCCACCGTCGGCTACGGCCACGACGTCCCGCTGGCGCAGAAGATCAAGAGCGAGTACACCGGCAAGTTCCAGGACCAGCCCAACTACGCCGTCAACGCCGGCTACATGGAAGGCCTCGTCTGGCAGGAGGTGCTGAAGCAGGCGTGCGCCGACGGCGACCTCACCCGCGCCGGCATCGTGAAGGCCCGCACGAAGGTCACCACGGTGGACGGCCAGGGCATCGCCGGCGACATGGACCTGTCGGATCCGGGCAACCCGACCACCCGCAAGACCTTCATCGAGCAGCCGGACGCCAGCAAGATCAACGAGGGCGGCCTGAAGGTCGTCGAGGAGCTCTACGAGTCGCAGGAGGCCAAGAAGTACAAGGCCCCGCACCAGAAGTAACGAACTTGGGAAGCGCCGGCACGACCAGCCAACGCGCCGGCGCTTCCCAGCTGATGGACACCTGTTCGCTATGCGGGCAGCCGATAGCTCCAGGCCAGGCCGCGTATTACGGTCTTGACACGAATGTCAAGTTCGCGGAACTCCCCGGTGTTGCTGTGATCGACGTCTCGATACCGTCATCCAGTTCTCATCACACACCCTGCAGGAGGGGCCCATGAACAAGCGTGTCCAGATTTTGTGCGGTCTCAGCGCGGCTCTCGCGTTGACGGTCACCGGCTGTTCCAACAAGGCCAAGGACGACACCTCGAGCTCCGGGGGCGGCTCGGGAAGCGTCAAGACCGATGTCGGCATCACCGACAAGGAGATCCTGCTGGGCGTCCAGTCCGACCTCTCCGGGGTGTTCAAGAGCATCGGCCTGGGTCTCACGCACGGCAACGAGATGTGGGCCAACGCGGTCAACTCCTCCGGCGGCGTCTGCGGCCGGCAGATCAAGCTCGACATCCAGGACAACGGCTACAAGGCCGACAACGCGGTCCCCCTCTACGAGACCCAGAAGACCAAGGTCGCCGGCTTCGTGCAGCTGATCGGCTCCCCGGTGCTGGCCGCGCTGAAGACGAAGATCGTGCAGGACCAGATCCTCACGATCCCGGCCGCGCAGGCCTCCAGCAACATGGGCGAGGCCGCGGTGCTGCTCATCGGTGCGACCTACGACGTCGAGATGGTCAACGGCCTGGCCTGGCTGCAGGAGCAGGGCAAGCTCGCCGACGGCGACAAGATCGGGCACATCTACATCGACTCCGAGTACGGCCAGAACGGCCTGCTGGGCTCCAAGGCGTACGCCAAGGACCACAAGATCCAGGTGGTCGAGGCCCCGGTCGCCGCGAGCGACACCGACCTGACCGCGACCATCACCAAGATGAAGTCCGAGGGCGTGAAGGCGATCGCGCTCACCGTCACCCCGGCCGGCACCGCGTCGGCCGCGGTGCAGAACGTCGCCCAGGGCCTGAACGTGCCGCTGCTGGGCAACGACCCGACGTTCAGCGCGGAGATCCTCAAGGACCAGACGGTCGCCAACGCGGTGAGCAAGAACATGTACGTGAGCGCCGGTACCGCGGCGTTCGGGGCCAAGGGCGAGCTGCTGGACAAGATCAAGGACGAGTACCTCAAGAAGTACCCCCAGGACACCCCCAACTACGCCGTGAACGCCGGCTACCTGGAGGGCCTGGTCTGGCAGGAGGTCCTCAAGCAGGCCTGCTCGGACGGCGACATGACCCGCGCCGGCCTCGTGAAGGCGCGCACCAAGGTCACCAACGTCAACGGCCAGGGCATCTCCGGGAACCTCGACCTGTCCGACCCGGGCAACCCGACGCCGCGCTCGACCTTCATCGAGCAGCCGGACCCGGCCACCGCGGCCCAGGGCGGGCTGAAGGTGCTCAAGGACGCCTACGAGTCGAAGGCGGCCAAGGACTACAAGGCGCCGCACCAGAAGTAACGCTGCATCTCCCGACGGAGGGCCGGACGCACCCGCGTCCGGCCCTCTTTCTCGTGGGCTGGGACGACGTCCGCATGGCGCACGCGTGTGAGGTGGATCGTACGACCTAGGTCACAATCTTGACACGAACGTAAAAGTGAGCGGGCGCTCGGTTGGCAGCGTGACCTACGTCTCGATAACCTCGCTGCTGCATCTCATCTCATACCCAGGCTGGGGGAACTCGATGAACAAGCGTGTACAGGCTGTCGCCGGACTCGGACTCGTCACCGCACTCGCGGTGACCGGCTGCAGCAACAAGGCCGACAACTCGTCCTCGGGCGGCGGCAAGAGCGGCAGCCTCAAGACCGACATCGGCGTCACGGACAAGGAGATCACGCTCGGCGTGCTGACCGACCTGTCCGGAGCATTCAAGGAGGGTGGCCTCGGCCAGACCCACGGCAACGAGCTGTGGGCCGCCGACGTCAACAAGGCCGGCGGCATCTGCGGCCGCCAGATCAAGCTCGACACACAGGACATGGGCTACAAGGCCGACAACGCGGTCCCGATGTACGCCACCATGAAGACCAAGGACCTCGGCATGCTGCAGCTGCTCGGCTCGCCGATCCTGGCCGCGCTCAAGCAGTCCGTGATCAGCGACAAGATGGTCTCGGTGCCGGGCTCGTGGGCCTCGACCAACCTCGACGCTCCCGAGATCATGATGATCGGGCAGACCTACGACGTCGAGATGATCAACCTGCTGTCGTGGGCGAAGTCCAAGGGCATGATCAACGACGGCGACAAGGTCGGCCACGTCTACATCGACTCCGAGTACGGCCAGAACGGCCTGCTGGGCTCCAAGGCCTACGCCAAGGAGCACAACATGCAGGTCATCCCGGTGCCGATCGGCGGCACCGACACCGACATGACGGCGACCGTCACCAAGCTCAAGTCCGACGGCGTGAAGGCCATCCTGATGACCACCGCCCCCGCGGCGACGGCGTCGATCGCCGTGCAGGCCAAGGGCCAGGGCCTCGACGTGCCACTGCTGGGCAACAACCCGACGTTCGCGCCGGCCCAGCTGCAGAACGACAGCGTCGTCCAGGCGTTCAGCAAGTTCTACGTCTCCACCTCGATCAACTCCTTCAGCAGCCAGGACGCCCAGGTCCAGAAGATCCTCAAGGAGTACAAGGACAAGGGCTACACCGAGACGCCGTACGACGCGGTGCTCTTCGGCTACACGTACGGCATGGCGTGGGAGCAAGTGCTCAAGCAGGCCTGCTCGGACGGCGACATGACCCGCGACGGCGTCCTGAAGGCCAAGGAGAAGGTCGACAACGTCGACACCAAGGACCTCACCGGTCCGCTGGACTTCTCCAAGCCCGGCGCCCCCTCGAGCCGCAAGGCGTTCATCACGCAGCCGGACAAGGCGGGGATCTCGGGCACCAAGATCGTCGAGAAGCTGTACGAGTCCGACGAGGCCAAGAAGTACAAGGCACCGTTCGAGAAGTAACCGCACCATCCACCCCTACCCCCGTGAGGCTTCTATGACCCCCCGTACCGCCGCCACCTCCGCCTGCGTCGCCCTGGCCCTGCTGCTCGCCTCGGGCTGCTCCTCCAAGGCCGCCGACAGCGGAGGCAACGGTGGCGGCGGGGGGTCGTTGAAGACCGACGTCGGGGTGACCGACAAGGAGATCACCCTGCTGTCGCTCGGTGATCAGTCGGGCGTCTTCAAGGTCATCGGGCTGGCCTACCTGGCGGGCGAGAAGGTGTGGGTCGACGAGGCCAACGCGGCCGGCGGGATCTGCGGGCGCAAGATCGTGCTCGACGTGCAGGACTCCGGCTACAAGGTCGACCTCGCGATGCCGCTGTACGAGCAGGAGAAGACCAAGGCGCTGGGCATGATCCAGCTCGGCGGATCGCCCATCCTCGCCGCGCTCAAGCAGAAGATCACCGCCGACAAGATGCTGGCGTCGACCGCCTCGTGGGCCTCCACCAACCTCGACTCGCCGTCGGTGCTGATGATCGGCCAGACGTACGACCTCGAGATGCTCAACGGCCTGGCGTACCTGCAGAAGCAGGGCAAGATCGCCGACGGCGACAAGATCGGGCACATCTACGTCGACTCCGAGTACGGCCAGAACGCGCTGATGGGCAGCCAGGCCTACGCGAAGCAGCACAAGATGCAGATCGTCGGCGCGGCCATCTCCGGCACCGACACGGACATGACCGCGACCATCACCAAGATGAAGGCCGAGGGCGTGAAGGCGATCGCGATGACGACGCCGCCGGCCGCGCTGGGCTCCGCGGCCCTGCAGAACGTCGCCCAGGGCCTCAACGTGCCGATGATGGGCAGCAACCCGGTGTTCTCCCCCACCTTGCTGCAGGACCCGGCAGTGGAGACCGCGCTGGCGCAGTACTACCAGGTGTCCTCGTACATCCCCATCGGCGCCGATGCGCCTGCGGCGAAGAAGCTGCTCGCGAAGGTCCAGAAGGTCAGCAGCGACCAACCGAACCTCGGCAGCGTCCAGGGCTACACCTGGGGGCTGGCGTGGGGCGAGATCCTCGACCAGGCCTGCAAGGACGGCGACATGACCCGCGACGGCGTGCTCGCGGCGAAGGACAAGATCACCAAGGTGGACACCAACGGCCTGATCGGCGCGCTCGACTTCTCGAAGCCGGGCTCGCCGACGTCCCGCGAGGGATACATCGTCCAGGCCGACAAGGCCACACCGGGGGGACTCAAGGTGGTCGAAGACCTCTTCGAGTCGGCAGAGGCGAAGGCCTACAAGGCGCCTCACCAGAAGTAACCACTCATCACCGGAAGGAACAACCGAACAACATGCGCAAGAATCTCACCGTCGCGGCAGCGGGGCTCGCGGCGATCACGCTGGCGGTCTCGGGCTGCTCGAACAAGGCCAGCACCGGCTCGGGGGGCGGGGGCGGCGGCACCGGCGACGTCAAGACCGACGTCGGCGTCACCAAGGACACGATCACCCTCGGCGCGCTCGCCGACCTCTCCGGCGTGTTCAAGGTCCTCTCGCTGGCGTTCACCGCCGGCGACCAGATCTGGGCCGACGACGTCAACGCCGCCGGCGGCATCTGCGGGCGCAAGATCAAGCTCGACGTGCAGGACACCGGCTACAAGGTCGACAACGCGATCCCGATGTACGACAAGATCAAGGGCACCTCCGTCGGCATCGTGCAGATGGTCGGCTCGCCGATCCTGGCCGCGCTGAAGCAGAAGCTCATCACCGACAAGATGCTCACCTCCCCCGGCTCGTGGGCCTCGACCAACCTCGACGCGCCCGAGGTCATGATGGTCGGCCAGACGTACGACGTCGAGATGCTCAACGGCCTGGCGTACCTGCAGAAGCAGGGCAAGATCGCCGACGGCGACAAGATCGGCCACATCTACATCGACTCCGAGTACGGCCAGGGCGGCCTGCTGGGCTCGCAGGCCTACGCCAAGCAGCACAACATGCAGATCATCGGCGCCCCGGTCTCGGGCACCGACACCGACATGACCGCGACGATCACCAAGTTCAAGTCCGAGGGCGTCAAGGCCATCGCGCTCACCCTCGCGCCCGCGGGCACGTCGTCGGCCGTGGTGCAGAACGTCGCGCAGGGCCTGAACCTGCCGATCCTCGGCAGCAACCCGACCTTCTCGCCGACCATGTTCACCGACCAGACCGTCGCGTCCGGCCTGAAGAACTTCTACCTGATGTCCTCGACGGCGCCGTTCGGCACCGGTGGGGCGGACGCCAAGAAGGTCGCGGACGAGTACGCGAAGAAGACGCAGGACGCACCCAACATCGGCGTCCCGCAGGCCTACGTCACCGGTCTCGCCTGGGGCGAGGTGCTGAAGAAGGCCTGCGACAACGGCGACCTCACCCGGGCCGGCGTCGTCGCCGCGAAGGAGCAGGTCAAGTCCGTCGACACCAAGGGCATGGGCACCGCGCTCGACTTCTCGACCCCGGGCCGGCCCTCCAGCCATGAGGCCTACGTCCTGCAGCCGGACGCCGCCGCGCCGGACAAGCTTAAGGTCGCCGACGGCCCGTTCACCTCCGACGAGGCCAAGAAGTACAAGGCGCCGCACGAGAAGTAACCGCCTCCTCGACGCAACGATCGGGCCCGCGCAGCCGCGCGGGCCCGATCTTTTTGCTGTGTTAATGATCTCGAACGCCGACCAAACGTTCGTTCGGTGGGCATCATATGTGAGTTCATGAGCACTCTCGGAGGTTTCAACTGATGCACAAGAAGTTCCTTGCCACAGCCGGTGCGGCTGCCGTCGCGGCGCTCGTCCTGAGCGGCTGCTCGACCAAGGCTGCCGGTGGCAGCGGTGGTGGCGGGGGTGGCGGTGTCGACGGCGTGAAGACGGACATCGGCGTCACCGACAGCGAGATCAAGCTCGGCATCCTGACCGACACCTCCGGGCCCTTCAAGGCCTCGGGCCTGGCGACCACGCACGGCAACCAGATGTGGGCCGACCAGATCAACGCCGCGGGCGGGATCTGCAAGCGCAAGATCGTGCTGGACATCCAGGACGCCGGCTACAAGCCCGACAACGCGATGACGCTGTACCAGACGATGAAGTCCCAGGACGCCGCGATCATGCAGCTGATCGGCTCGCCGATCCTCGCCGCGCTCAAGCAGCAGCTGATCAACGACAAGATGCTGACGATCCCGTCGGCGTGGCCGTCGGAGAGCCTGGACTCCGAGGCGATCCTGATGATCGGCCAGACCTACGACGTGGAGATGATCAACGCCCTCGGCTGGCTGCAGGAGCAGGGCAAGATCGCCGACGGCGACAAGATCGGCCACATCTACGTCGACTCGGACTACGGCCAGAACGCGCTGCTCGGCTCGAAGTACTACGCCAAGGCGCACAAGATGACCATCGAGGCCGCGGCCGTCCAGTCCACCGACACCGACATGACCGCGACCATCACGAAGATGAAGTCCGCCGGCGTGAAGGCCATCCTGCTCAGCGTCGCTCCGGCGGCCACCGGCTCGATCGCGCTGCAGAACGCCTCGCAGGGCCTGAACGTGCCGCTGGCCGGCAACAACCCCACCTTCTCGGTCACCCTGCTGAAGGACCAGGCGACCACCGCCGCGCTGGCGAACTTCCACCTGGTCAACTCGGTGGCGGCGTACGGCTCCCCCGACATCCCGCTGGCGAAGGAGGTCGAGGAGAAGTACAAGGCGCAGTTCCCGGACCTCTCCGGCGAGAAGTCGATCCCGACCGGCTACATCTACGGCATGGCCTTCGAGCAGATCCTCAAGCAGGCCTGCGAGGACGGCGACCTGACCCGCGCCGGCATCATCGCCGCGAAGGGCAAGGTCTCCTCCGTGGACACCAAGGGCCTGACCGGCAAGCTGGACTTCTCCAAGCCCGGCGCGCCGACCTCCCGCGAGGCGTACGTGCTGGCCGTCGACCCGTCGATGCCGGCCGGCCTGAAGAACGCCGGTCCGCTGTACTCCTCGAAGGACGCCAAGAAGTACAAGGCGCCGCACGAGAAGTAACCGGCCGATCGGTCCTGCTGCACCCACGGGCGGCGCTCCTGCCGGAGCGCCGCCCGTCGGCGTTCGCGCCCCAGCGCTGTGCTCAGCCGATCCCGAGCCGGGCGCGCACGTACGTCGCCGCGCCGACCAGCGGCGCATCAAGGCCGAGGGCGCCGGTCAGCACCGGCACGCCGCGCAGCGGGCGCATGACCTCGTCCCGGAAGGCCGTGGCGACCCGGGCGGTGTACGCCTCGCCGATCTGCACGACGCCTCCGGTGAGCACGAGGGCGTCGACGTCGATCGCGGCGGCCAGGCCCGCGACCGCCCGGCCCAGCCAGCGAGCGCCCTCGTCGAGGACCCGGGATGCGGCGGGGTCGCCCTCGGCGGCGAGCGCGGCGAGCTCGCGCAGCCGGGCCGGTCCGCCGCCGGCGGCGGACCGCGCCTCCATCGCCGGGCCGCTGGCCACCGCCTAGAGGTGGTCGAACCGGCCGCACCCGCACGGGTGCACGCCGCGTGCCCCGACCAGCAGGTGCCCGATCTCGCCCGTCGTGCCGTGCATGCCCTCCTCGATCCGGCCGTTGATCAGCAGCGCGCCGCCGACCCCGGTCCCGACGCTGACCACCAGCACGCGGGAGAAGCCCTGGGCGACGCCGTGCGCGAGCTCCCCGACGGCGGCCGCGTTGACGTCGTTGGTGACGGCGTACGGCACGGCGAACCGCTCCCCGATCGCCGGCCCGATCCGGGCGCCCTCGTACTCGGGCTTGCTGTCGCTGGCGACCACGGTGCCCTCGATCGGGTGGATCGTGCCGGGCGAGCCGACGCCGATCGCGGCGACGGTCCGCTCGCCGATCACCTCGGCGAGCACGTCCAGCGACGCCGCGACGACCTCGTCCGCGGAGCGCGGGGCCGGGCGCTCCACCCGTTCGTGCACCCGGCCGTCGAGGCCGACGAGGCCGGCCGCGAGGGTGGTTCCGCCGATGTCCAGCGCCGCAGTGAAGGTCATCGTGCGAGCCTAGCGAGCCGGCGGCTCCGGCTCGCCGCGGTCGGCCGGTTCGCGGCCGCGCAGCACGATCACCGGGACGACGGCGGCGATCACGATCGCGACGACGGCCCGGGCGTTGGCGTAGATCCAGTCGATCCACAGCACGCTCGGCAGCCCGAGGTGGGTGGTGATGTGCGCCCGGGTGCCGTACGTCATGAGCACGCCCAGCAGCAGCATCCACGCGATCTGCAGGCCGCGGCGTCGCGAGACGACGACGAACATCGCCATCCACAGCCAGACCTGATGGTGCGTCCAGCTGATCGGGCTGGCGACGACCATGGCGGCGCCCACGACGACGAGCCCGCTGAAGTCGTCTCCCGCGCGCAGCAGCGCGGCGGCGCGCCGCCAGGCGACGACGAGGACGGCCAGGGCCAGCAGCAGGTAGAGCGCCTTCTGCACGCCGCCCTCCAGGCCCATCCGCATCAGCAGCGCGCCGACCCCCTGGTTGGGCACGCCCTTGTAGGCCCCGAAGCGGGGCAGGTCGCCGGCCTTGTGGAAGACGTACTCGACGGTCTCGTGCGGGAACAGCGCCACGCCGAGCGCGCTCAGGACGGCGAACAGGCCGGCCCCGTTGTAGGCGGCGCGCCGCCTACCCGCGAGCCAGAGGGCCGGCAGCACCGCCAGCGGCGTCAGCTTGACCGCGGCCACGAATCCGATCAGCAGCCCGCCGGCCCGGGGCCAGCGCGGCACGATGACCAGCACGTCGATGCTCACCAGGGCGACGATCAGCAGGCTCACCTGGCCCAGCCGCGTCCCGACCAGCACCGGTCCGCTCAGGCCGAGCGCGAGGCACACCAGCGGCGTCGCCAGCGTGGCGGGCACCCGGGCGAGCAGGCCGTCGGGCGCGGTGAAGATGCGCGCGTGGCGCGGGACCAGGTAGCCGAGGGCGAGCACGCTGGCGCCGGCCCACAGCAGCGACAGCACCTTCATCGCGGTGTACGGGACCGGCGTGCTCAGCATGAACGGCAGGACGCCGAACGGCGGATACGTGAACGGCAGCCCGTGGCCGCCGACGCGGAAGTCGTACAGGGCCCCGCCGTCCAGCACCCACTGCGCGGCCCCCGTGTAGACGCGCAGGTCGCTCATCCGGGGGATGTCCGCGAACGGGTCGTACTCCCTCAGCACGAGGAGGATGGCGGCGAGGGCGGCGAGCCAGGCGAGGCCGGTCGCCGCTCGGACGAGTACGGGTCGCTCGGATTGCGCGCGAGCCTGGGTCGAGGTCATCAGGTCCGTCACAGAGCAAGGATGGGAACGCGTGGCGTCTAGCCAACCACACCTGCCTGAGGGGCGGCTGAACAGGGGGCGAACAGCAGAAAGTGGGCCCCGACCGGATGGTCGAGGCCCACTTTCGTAAGGTGCTGCGGGTGGGCTAGAAGCCCATGTCGCCCATGCCGTCGGCACCCGGCATGGCCGGGGCGGCCTTCTCCGGCTTGTCCGCCACGACCGCCTCGGTGGTGAGGAACAGCGCGGCGATCGACGCGGCGTTCTGCAGCGCCGAGCGGGTCACCTTGACCGGCTCCATGATGCCCGAGCCGAGCATGTCGACGTACTCGCCGGTGGCGGCGTTGAGGCCGTGCCCGGCCTCCAGGCCCTTGACCTTCTCCACCACGACGCCACCTTCGAGGCCGGCGTTGACGGCGATCTGCTTCAGCGGGGCCTCGATGGCGATCTTGACGATCTGCGCACCGGTCGCCTCGTCGCCGACCGGCAGCTGCAGGCCGTCGAAGGCCTTCGCGCCGGCGTTGATCAGTGCGACGCCGCCGCCGGGGACGACACCCTCCTCGACGGCCGCCTTCGCGTTGCGCACGGCGTCCTCGATGCGGTGCTTGCGCTCCTTGAGCTCGACCTCGGTCGCCGCGCCCGCCTTGATGACGGCCACGCCGCCGGCCAGCTTCGCCAGGCGCTCCTGCAGCTTCTCGCGGTCGTAGTCGGAGTCGCTGTTCTCGATCTCGGCGCGGATCTGCGCGACGCGGCCGTTGATCTGGTCGACGTCACCGGCGCCCTCGACCACGGTGGTCTCGTCCTTGGTGATGACGACCTTGCGGGCGCGGCCCAGCAGGTCCAGGCCCGCGGTCTCCAGCGACAGTCCGACCGTCTCGGAGATGACCTGGCCACCGGTGAGGATCGCGATGTCCTGCAGCATCGCCTTGCGGCGATCGCCGAAGCCGGGGGCCTTGACGGCGACCGACTTGAAGGTGCCGCGGATCTTGTTCACGACCAGCGTGGACAGCGCCTCGCCCTCGACGTCCTCGGCGATGATCGCCAGCGGCTTGCCGGACTGCATGACCTTTTCCAGCAGCGGCAGGAGATCCTTCACGTTCGAGATCTTGCCCTCGACGATGAGGATGTACGGGTCGTCGAGGACGGCCTCCATACGCTCCGGGTCGGTCACGAAGTAGCCGGAGATGTAGCCCTTGTCGAAGCGCATGCCCTCGGTGAGCTCCAGCTCGAGGCCGAAGGTGTTGCTCTCCTCGACGGTGATGACACCTTCCTTGCCGACCTTGTCCATCGCCTCGGCGATGAGCTCGCCGATGGCCGGGTCCGCGGCCGAGATACCGGCGGTGGCAGCGATCTGCTCCTTGGTCTCGACGTCCTTCGCCTGGGCGAGCAGCTGCTCGGTGACCGAGGAGACAGCGGCCTCGATGCCCTTCTTCAGCGACATCGGGTTGGCGCCGGCGGCGACGTTGCGCAGGCCCTCGCGGACCAGCGCCTGGGCCAGCACGGTCGCCGTGGTCGTCCCGTCACCCGCGACGTCGTCGGTCTTCTTCGCGACCTCCTTGACCAGCTCGGCGCCGATCTTCTCGTAGGGGTCCTCGAGCTCGATCTCCTTGGCGATCGACACACCATCGTTGGTGATGGTGGGCGCGCCCCACTTCTTGTCGAGCACGACGTTGCGACCCTTCGGGCCGAGCGTCACCTTGACGGCGTCGGCAAGTGCGTTCATGCCGCGCTCGAGGCCGCGACGGGCCTCCTCGTCAAATGCGATCATCTTCGCCATTGACAGCATCCATCCTTATACGGAAGTTCTGGGTGTCCGGCCCACCAGTGCCCGCGACGGACGACAGCCGGTCCGCAGCCACCGGCCCGCGAGATCCGCTCGTGGACGACGGCGTGCGTCGTGCTGCCTCACCGGGAGGCCAACGATCGCTACGTTAGCACTCAACCATGGAGAGTGCTAACCGCCCGGTGGGGCAGCACCGCGCCGGCCGGGCCCTTGGTCCCGATCCACCCGGACCTTCGGCCCTCTCCGCCGCCGGGCCGCGGCCGAATACTCGGGAGCGGGGAGGCAGCGTGGCGGACCGGGTTTCCAGCGGCACCAGCGTGACGCCGTACTCCCCCGTCGGGCTGAGCACGCGCGAGGTGCTGCGCCGCCGCGCGCAGGACGGCGCCAACCTGCTCCCCGGCCCACCCCGCCCGGCACCGTGGCGGATGCTGCTGCGCCAGCTGACCCACCTGCTCGCGGTGCTGCTGTGGGTCGCCGCCGGCCTGGCGGTGCTCGCGGGCATGCCGCAGCTGGCGGTCGCGATCGTGGTCATCGTCGTGCTCAACGCCGCCTTCGCCTTCTGGCAGGAGTACCGCGCGGACCGCTCGACCGAGCGGCTGCGGGCGCTGCTGCCGGCCAGCAGCCGGGTGATCCGCAACGGCAGGCCGGTGACCGTGCCGGCGGCCGAGCTCGTCGTGGGCGATCTGGTGCTGCTCGCCGCCGGCGACCGGGTCGCCGCCGACCTGCGGCTCGAGACCTCCGGGGCGCTGGGCCTGGACGAGTCGCTCGTCACCGGCGAGAGCGGCGCCGTGCCCCGCGAGCCGCCCGATCGGCTGATGGCCGGGACGTTCGTCCTGACCGGCGAGGGCCGGGCCACGGTCGTCGCGACGGGGGCGCACACCACGCTGGCGTCCATCACCGACCTGACGGCGAGCGCGCAGCGCCCCCCGAGCCCGCTCACCCGTCAGCTCGGCCGGGTGGTGCAGATCGTCGCGGTCATCGCCGCGTTGACCGGTCTGGCGCTCGGCGTCATCGCGCTGCTGCTCGGCCTGCCGGTCACCGAGGCGTTCCTGTTCGGCGTCGGCGTCGCGGTCGCGCTGGTCCCCGAAGGGCTGTTGCCCACCGTGACCCTGGCGTTGGCGCGCGGCGCCCGGCTCATGGCCGAGCGCCAGGCGCTGGTGCGCCGGCTGGATGCCGTCGAGACGCTCGGCGCGACCAGCTTCATCTGCACCGACAAGACCGGCACGCTGACCCAGAACCGGATGAGCGTGGTGGAGGTCGTCACCCCCGCCGGCGGCGTGCAGGTGCACGGGCGGGCGTACGACCCGGTCGCCACCGTCACCGGCCCGGCGGAGCTACGCCCGGCGTCCGAGCGGGTGGCCGAGCACGCCCTCTGGTGCGTCACCGGGCGGGTGGTCGCGCGCGACGGCTGGGTGGCCGACGGCGACCCGATGGAGGCCGCGCTGCACTGCCTGGCGCTGCGGCTGTCGGTGCCCGAGACCCCCGCCGACGTCGTGCGGCGCCCGTACTCGGCCGACCGGATGCTCAGCTCCGCGCTCACCGCTCAGGAGGTGGCGGTGCTCGGCGCGCCGGAGGCCGTGCTCGCCCGCTGCGGTGGCGCGCCGCCGGCCCTGCACGAGCGTCTCGAGCAGCTCACCGGCGACGGTCGCCGCGTGCTCGCGGTGGCCCGCCGCAGCTGGGCGGGCGAGGCGGCCGAGGCGATGGAGCGCGACCTGGAGCTGCTCGGCCTGGATGCAGACACTCGCCTTCGACACCCGTCACCCGGCGCGCCGCTGGGAA
>NZ_WBKP01000051.1 GCF_009602465.1 Cumulibacter manganitolerans
GCGACCAAATCGCTGATACGTACCCACCTGCAACGTCCTCCTGATCAAAGGCGTTGCAACGACCCCTAGAACCCAAGACCCGAATTCGGTACCGAAGCACGCCGCGGACAGGGAATGGGCGATGGCGACGCTCACCAGACGAATCAGCGCACCGATCACGCCATATCGGGTCCGGCCTGAAGCCATCGGCGAGTATGCCTAGAGAGCCGGCCGGCGGCAGAACACCACGGGACTCTCAGTCGCGGACGGTGATCCCGTGCCGGCGCAGATCGGCCTTGACGTCGCCGACGGTCAGCTCGCCGAAGTGGAAGACCGAGGCGGCCAGCACCGCGTCCGCGCCGGCGGCCACGGCGGGCGCGAAGTGCTCCGCGATGCCGGCCCCGCCGCTGGCGATGATCGGGATGCGGACCTCACGGCGCATGGTCTCGATCAGCTCGAGGTCGAAGCCGTCCTTGGTGCCGTCGCGGTCCATCGAGTTCAGCAGCAGCTCGCCCGCCCCCAGCGCGGCGGCCTGGATCGCCCATTCGACGGCGTCCAGCCCGGCACTGCGACGGCCACCGTGGGTGGTGACCCCGAACCCGCTCGGCCGGTCGGCCTCGCGGCGGACGTCGAGCGAGAGGACGAGGACCTGCGAGCCGAAGCGTTGCGCTACGTCGCTGATCAGCTCGGGCCGGTCGATCGCGGCGGTGTTGACGCCGACCTTGTCGGCGCCGGCCCGCAGCAGCCGATCGACGTCCTGCGGGGTGCGCACGCCACCCCCGACGGTCAGCGGGATGAACACCGACTCGGCCGTGCGGCGCACGACGTCGTACGTCGTCTCCCGGTTGCCCGAGGACGCCGTCACGTCGAGGAAGGTGAGCTCGTCGGCGCCCTGGGCGTCGTACCGGGCGGCGAGCTCGACCGGGTCACCGGCGTCGCGCAGGTTCTCGAAGTTGACGCCCTTGACGACCCGGCCGGCGTCGACGTCGAGGCACGGGATCACCCGTGTCGCCAGCACCATCAGCGCGTGACCTCGAGCGCCTGCGGCAGGGTGAAGCTGCCCTCGTAGAGGGCGGTTCCGACGATCGCGCCCTCGACGCCGATGCTCGTGAGCTGCGCGATCTGGCGGATGTCGTCGAGGGTCGAGATGCCGCCGCTGGCGACGACGGGGCGGTCGGTGCGCTCGCACACCTGGCGCAGCAGATGCACGTTCGGACCCTTGAGCATGCCGTCCTTCTCCACGTCGGTGACGACGTAGCGCTGGCACCCGTCGCGCTCGAGGCGCTCCAAGGTCTCCCAGAGGCTGCCGCCCTCTGCGGTCCAGCCGCGGGCGGCCAGCTGCTCGCCGCGCACGTCGAGCCCGATCGCGATGCGATCGCCGTGCTCGCCGATGATGCGGGCGCACCACTCCGGGTTCTCCAGGGCGGCGGTCCCGATGTTGACCCGGCGGCAGCCGGTGGCGAGCGCGGCCTCGAGCGAGGCGTCGTCGCGGATCCCACCGGAGAGCTCGACCTTGATGTCCATCTGGCCGACGATCGAGGCGATCAGATCACGATTGCTGCCCCGCCCGAAGGCGGCATCGAGATCCACCAGGTGCAGCCATTCGGCGCCCTCCTCCTGCCAGCGCAGCGCGGCGGCGAGCGGGTCGCCGTAGGTCTTGCCCGAACCGGCCTCCCCGCGGACGAGCTGGACGGTCTTGCCCTCCGTCACGTCGACCGCGGGCAGCAGCTCGAGGCGCGGCCCCGCGATCGGGACCTCGGTGGTGGTGTCGTCGGTGGGCAGGTCGGGGCTCACAGGGTCTCCATCCAGTTGGCGAGAAGCTGCGCTCCGGCGTCGCCGGACTTCTCGGGGTGAAACTGCGTCGCGCTCAGCGCGCCACGCTCGTAGGAGGCGATGAACGGCTCTCCGTAGGTGCAGGTCGAGACGAGGACGTCGGCGGCCGTGCTCTTCGCGGCGTAGCTGTGCACGAAGTAGAACCGCGTGTCCTCGGGCATGCCCTTGTGCAGCGCCGAACCCGGTGCAGGCGCCACCGTGTTCCAGCCCATGTGCGGCAGGATGTCCGCGTGCAGCCGCACCACCTCGCCGGGGACCGCGGCGATGCCGTCGCGCTCGACGCCGTGCTCGACGCCGCGCTGGAACATGATCTGCGCGCCGACGCAGATGCCGAGCACCGGACGGTCGGCGGCGATCCGGTCGCGGATGGCCTGCGCGGCGCCGATCGCCTCGATGCCTGCCATGCACGCCTCGAAGGCACCGACGCCCGGCACGACCAGCCCATCGGCCTCGGCCGCGCGCCGCAGGTCGGCGGCGACCTCGACGGTGGCCCCGGCCCGCTCGAGCGCCCGCTGGACGGAGCGGATGTTCCCGAACCCGTAGTCGAGCACCACGACGTCCGAGCGGGTCATAGAGCGCCCTTGGTGCTCGGCACGTCGTCGGTGCGCGGGTCCGGCTCGACCGCCTCACGCAGCGCGCGGGCGAGCGCCTTGAACTGCGCCTCGACGATGTGGTGCGGGTCGCGACCGGCGACCACGTTCATGTGGATGCACATCCGCGCGTTCAGCGCCAGCGTCTCCAGCACGTGCTGCGTCAGCGATCCCATGTAGAGAGGCGGAGTGCCGCCGATGCCGACGTACTGCTGGCCCGCGGGCTCGCCGGTGTGCACGCAGTACGGGCGACCCGACACGTCCACGACGCAGTGCGCGAGGGCTTCGTCGAGAGGGATGGTGGCCGCGCCGAACCGGCGGATGCCCCGCTTGTCCCCGAGCGCCTCGCGCAGCGCCTCACCGAGCACGATCGCGGTGTCCTCCACGCTGTGGTGCGCATCGATCTCGATATCGCCGGTGGTCTGCACGGTCAGGTCGATCAGCGAGTGCTTCGACAGCGCGGTGAGCATGTGGTCGTAGAAGCCGACGCCGGTGGAGACGCTGCTGCGTCCGGTGCCGTCGAGGTCGAGCTCGACGAGCACCAAGCTCTCGCTCGTCTTGCGCTCGATGCGCGCGGTGCGCCCCATGCCTGTGCTCCTGATCTGCCGCCGGTGTCGTGCTGGTCGTAGGGCCATTCTCCCCTGCCGGGCGCCTGCGGTGCCATCCGGTCCCGGCGCGCGGCCCCGCCGTCGCTAGACGAGCGCGGCGTCCAGGCCCAGGGTGTCGGCGAGCGCCGACAGGAACGCGGTCGTCTCCTCCGGTGTGCCGGCGTTGACCCGCAAGTGTCCCGGGATGTCGAGGTTGCGCACCAGCACGCCCCGGTCCAGCAGCTCCTGCCAGGTCGCCGAGGGATCGGCCAGGCCGCCGAACAGCACGAAGTTGGCGTCGCTCGGTACCGGCCGCAGCCCCCACTTCGCCAGCGTGTCGACGATCCGGTCGCGCTGCGCCTTCAGCGCCTCGACATTGGACAGCAGCAGCTCGGTGTGCGCGAGGGCCGCGCACGCCGCGGCCTGGGTGAGCGCCGACAGGTGGTACGGCAGCCGCACCATCCGCAGTCCGTCGATCAGGGCGGGATCGGCAGCGAGGTAGCCGACGCGGGCGCCCGCGAAGGCGAACGCCTTGCTCATCGTGCGGCTCACCACGAGCCGGGGGTTGCCCTCGAGCAGGTGCAGGGCCGAGCGCGTGCCGGACCGGGCGAACTCGACGTACGCCTCATCGACCACCACGACGCCGGCCGAGGCGTGCAGCACCGCCTCGATGACGTCGATGCCCATCGCCGTCCCGGTCGGGTTGTTCGGCGAGCAGAGAAACACGATGTCGGGCCGGTGCTCGCGCACCTGGGCGACCGCGGACTCCACCGAGAGGTCGAACCGCGCGTCGCGGTGCCCAGCCACCCAGCGGGTGCCGGTGGCCCGCGAGATCAGCTCGTGCATGGAGTACGACGGCACGAAGCCCAGCGCACTGCGTCCCGGGCCGCCGTACGCCATGAGGATGTGCTGCAGCACCTCGTTGCTGCCGTTGGCCGCCCACAGCTGGTCGAGGTCGAGCCGGATGCCGGCCTGCAGCTCGAGGTAGCCGGCGAGGGCCTTGCGCAGCGCGGTGAACTCGCGGTCCGGGTAGCGGTTCAGGTGCGCGGCCTCCGCCTGGATCGCCTCGACGATGGAGGCGACGACGACCGGCGGCACGTCGTAGGAGTTTTCGTTGACGTTCAGCCGCACCGGCACGTCGAGCTGCGGCGCGCCGTACGCCTCCTGGCCGCGGAACTCCGGGCGCAGCAGCGACTGGACGAGGTCGGCGGCCTCAGACATCGCTGAACCGGGCGCGGATCGCGGCACCGTGCGCCGGCAGGTCCTCGGCGTCCGCCAGGTCGACGATGTACTTCGCGACGCCACGCAGCGCCTGCTCGTCGTAGTCGACCACGTGGACGCCCTTGAGGAAGGACTGGACCGACAGCCCCGAGGAGTGCCGCGCGGACCCGCCGGTGGGGAGCACGTGGTTGGATCCGGCGCAGTAGTCACCGAGCGGCACCGGGGAGAACGCCCCGACGAAGATGCACCCGGCGTTGCGCACGCGTGCCGCGTCGCCCCGGCTGTCGGCGGTCTGCACCTCGAGGTGCTCCGCGCCGTACGCGTCCACCACGCGCAGCCCCTGGTCGATGTCGTCGACCAGCACGACGCCGGACTGCTCGCCGCCCAGGGCGGTCTTGATCCGCTCGACGTGCTTGGTCTGCTCGACCTGCACCTTCAGCTGCTCGTCGACCGCGCGCGCGAACGCCTCGCTCGGCGTGACCAGGACCGAGCCGGCGAGAGGGTCGTGCTCGGCCTGGCTGATCAGGTCCGCCGCCACGTGCGCCGCGTCGGCGGTCTCGTCGGCGAGCACGGCGATCTCCGTGGGGCCCGCCTCGGAGTCGATGCCGATCACGCCGCGCAGCAGCCGCTTGGCCGCGGTCACGTAGATGTTGCCGGGCCCGGTCACCATGTCGACGGGCTCGTTCTCCTCGGTCCCGTGCGCGAACATCGCGACGGCCTGGGCGCCGCCGACGGCGTACACCTCGTCGACGCCGAGCAGGGCGCACGCCGCGAGGATCGTCGGGTGCGGCCGGCCGTCGAACTCGCGCTGCGGCGGGGACGCGACGGCGATCGAGCCGACGCCGGCGACCTGCGCCGGCACCACGTTCATGACGACGCTCGACGGGTAGACCGCGAGCCCACCGGGCACGTAGAGGCCGACCCGCTCGACCGGGATCCACTTCTCGGTCACGGTGGCGCCGGCGGCGAGCTCGGTGGTGGTTTCGGTGCGGCGCTGGTCCTCGTGGACCTCGCGCACCCGCGTGATCGTCTCCTCGAGGGCCGCCCGGACGTCGGGATCCAGCGTGCGCAGGGCGTCGGTGATGCTCTCGGCCGGAACCCGGAGCTGCTGCAGGGAGACGCCGTCCAGCCGCTCGGTGATCTCCTTGACCGCCGCCGCACCGCGTGCCTCGACGTCCTCGACGATCGGCTCGACGGCGGCCGTGGCGCGCTCGACGTCGATCTGGGCGCGCGGGACGGCGCGGCGGAGCTCAGCGGTCCGCAGCTGCTTGCCGCGAAGGTCGATGGTGCGCAGGATCTCGCTCATCCCACCAGATTACGTTCGGCTCGTCGATTGCCTGCCTCACACCCTGGTCATCGACCCGGGCGAGGGTGGACCCGGGGGCAGACGTCGGGCCGGTGCACAGACGGTGGCTCGATCAGTCCCACGTTCGCGCGCGACGCCGACTACGCGTCAGGACTCCGACGAATCGGCGCCAGGTCGCTCCGGGGTGTCACGATCGTCAGCGCTCCGTAGGCCAGCACCGCACACACCCCGGCGAGCACCAGCGCGCCGGGACCGCTGATCACCGGCGCCTTGAGGTGCGCCGCGCCGACCTCCGACGCGGGCGCGAAGGCGCGGGCCGCGACGACCGCGCGCCAGACCAGCCAGCCCACCCCGGTCTGCGCCGCGGCGGCGAGCGTCGCCACGACGAGCCCGACCGGACCGCGCCAGAGCCCCCGCCGCCACCACAGCACGGTGGTCGCGACCGCGAGCGCCGACATCGCGATCGCGAACCACACCTCCGGGGTGACCCGCTGCTCGTCCTGCGGATCCACCGGAAGGTCGCCGATCCTGGTCAGCACCTCACGCGATCCTGGAGCGAGCAGCGCGCACCCGGCCGCGACCACGACCGCGCACGCGACCGCGAGCAGGAAGGTGCGCAGCGCGCGGCCGACGGCCGCCGACGGGTGGGGTGCCTCGGCCGGTTGCGGCGTCTCGACGTCGCTCGTTCCTCGCTCGCTCGACGACCGTGGGGGTCGCGGCTCAGGCATCGCCCACAGCACCTCGGTGCAGGCGGTCGCCGGCCAGCACCGCGCTCGGCGTCCACCACGCGGTGGGCTCGGCGAGCGGGTCCTCGGGCAGCAGCACCAGCCGCGCGGGGCCACCGACGTCCACGGTGCCGGCTGCGGCGGCGGCCAGCGCCCCGCCGCGCCCCAGCCCGGCGAGCGCCAGCCGGTCGAGCTCGCGCGGGTCGGCGCCCGGCCGGGTGCCGGTGTTGCCTAGGTCGGTGGCGTAGTGCACGGGCACCTCCGCGGCGATCAGCGCCGCCGCGTTCGTGGCGACGCTCGCACCGCGGCCCTCGGCGAAGAAGGTCTGCAGGGTCGAGCACACGCTCACCCGCTGCTCCCGCAGCCGGGCGACGACCTCGACCGGCAGCGGCTCGGTGGGCGTGTGCGCGAGCTCGTCGACGCCGGCGTCGAGCGCGCGCAGCACCATCTCGACGGTGAGCGCATGCGCGACCACCGGCAGCCCGAGCCCGTGTGCCGTGCGCACGGCGGCCGCGAGCACCTCCGGCGCGAGCGTGGGCTGGCCCCCGGCGTCCTCGAGAGCGACCTTGATGAGGCCGGCGCCGCGGCGGTGCTCGGCGTGGCAGTGCGCCGTCGCCTCCTCGGGCGAGGCCGCGAACGACGCGAAGCCGTCGGCTCCCCACGACCGCGACGGATAGCCGTCGGGCGCGGTCAGCAGCCGCCCCGCCGCCAGCACCTCGAGGCCGTCGCCGCCACCGCGCGAGCCGAGCTCCAGCGAGCCGGGGGCGCCGAGGTCCCGCGCCCGCAGGACGCCGCCGGCGACCAGGTCGGCCGGTGCCCCGAACGCGAGATGGACGTGCCGGTCGTACAGTCCCGGGCCGATCCACGACCGCCCGTCGCCGACGATCTCCTCGGCGTCCGCCGCCGCGGCGTCGCCGTACGGCGCGATCGCGGTGACGACGCCGTCGGCGACGACCACCACGTGATCGGGCAGCAGGTCATGGCCGGGGCCGCGCCACACCGCGCCGCGCAGACCGATCGTCGGGGTGCTCACGCGCGGGTCACTGCACGAAGCCCTCCGTGCCCAGCAGCGCCTTCACGTCACCGACCAGGGACGGCGAGCGGCTGACCCGCAGCGCCTCCCCCAGCCGGACGGTGTGGGTGCGCTCGCCGTTGAGCACCCGCAGGTGGACGTCGACCATGCCCGGGTGCCCGGACAGCACCTGCTTGAGCCGCGACACCACCGGCGGGGTGCAGCGCAGCGCCTGCACCTGCAGGACGACCGGGCCGCTGTTGTCCTTGGACAGGTCCGGCAGCGACAGGTCGGCGACCCGGATCTTCGGCGCCTCGTCGTTCTCGATCGCCACCCGCCCCGAGACGACGACCACCTGATCCTCGGCGACGAGGTGCCCGACCGTCTCGTAGGTGCGCGCGAAGATGAAGATCTCGACCGAGCCCTCGAGGTCCTCGACGGTCGCCTTGGCCCAGTACTGGCCCTGCTTGTTGATCTTGCGCTCGACGCCGGTCAGGATGCCGGCGACCGTGACGACGTCCTTGTCGGCGTACGCGTTCTCCTCGTGCAGGCCGGCGATGGAGGTGTCGGCGGCGCTGGAGAGCACGTGCTCGAGGCCGTGCAGCGGGTGGTCGGAGACGTACAGGCCCAGCATGTCGCGCTCGAAGCTGAGCTTCTCGCGCTTGGGCCACTCGTGCTGCGGGATCGCGACCTCGAACTTTGTCGCGTCGTCGGCCGCCTCGTCGCCGCCCATCGCGCCGAAGAGGTCGAACTGTCCCATCGCCTCCTGCTTCTTGACGTCGGCGACCGCGTCGATGGCCTCGGCGTGGATCTGCAGCAGCCCGCGCCGCGGGTGCTGCAGCGAGTCGAAGGCGCCGGACTTGATCAGCGACTCCACGACGTTCTTCTTGCACGCCTGCTGGTCGACCTTGCGCAGGAAGTCGTGGAACGACGTGAACGCGCCCTTGTCCTCGCGGGCCTTGACGATGAGGTCGACGACGTTGCCGCCGACGCCGCGCACGGCCGCCATGCCGAAGCGGATGTCGGTCCCGACCGGGGTGAACCGCGCGTACGACTCGTTGACGTCCGGCGGCAGCACCTTGATGCCCATGCGGCGGCACTCGTTGAGGTACACCGCCATCTTGTCCTTGTTCTCGCCCACGCTGGTCAGCAGCGCGGCCATGTACTCCGACGGGTAGTGCGCCTTGAGGTACGCCGTCCAGTAGGACACCACGCCGTACGCCGCCGAGTGCGCCTTGTTGAAGGCGTAGTCGGAGAACGGCAGCAGGATCTCCCACAGCGTGGTGACCGCGGCCTGGGAGTAGCCGCGCTCGCGCATGCCACCGGAGAAGATCTCGAACTGCTTGTCGAGCTCGGCCTTCTTCTTCTTGCCCATCGCGCGGCGCAGCAGGTCCGCCTGGCCGAGCGTGTAGCCGGCGACCTTCTGCGCGATGGCCATGACCTGCTCCTGGTACACGATCAGGCCGTAGGTCTCCCCGAGGATGTCCTCGAACGCCTCCGCGAGCTCCGGGTGGATCGGCACCACCTGCTCGCGCCCGGTCTTGCGGCGGGCGTACTTGTTGTGCGAGTCGGCGCCCATCGGGCCCGGGCGGTACAGCGCGCCGACGGCCGAGATGTCCTCGAAGCAGTCGGGGCGCATCGAGCGCAGCAGCGCGCGCATCGGGCCGCCGTCCAGCTGGAACACGCCGAGGGTGTCGCCGCGGGCCATCAGCCGGTAGGTCTCGGCGTCGTCGAACGGCAGGTCCTCCAGGACCACCGTCTCGTCGCGGTTGATCTTGATGTTGTCGAGCGCGTCGTCGAGGACCGTGAGGTTGCGCAGGCCCAGGAAGTCCATCTTGATCAGGCCGAGCGTCTCGCAGGTCGGGTAGTCGAACTGCGTGATGATCGCGCCGTCGGCCTCGCGCTTGGTCAGCGGGATGACGTCCATCAGCGGCGCCGACGACATGATCACGCCCGCGGCGTGCACGCCGGTGCCGCGGCGCAGCCCCTCGAGGTCCTTGGCGGTGTCGACGACCTCCTTGTACTCCGGGTTGCTCTCGTAGAGCCCGCGGAACTCGCCGCCCTCGTTGTAGCGCTCGTGCTTCTCGTCCCACATCTTCGACAGGGGCACGCCCTTGCCCATGATGTCCGGCGGCATCGCCTTGGTGAGGATGTCGCCGACGGCGTACGGCTTGTCGAGCACGCGGGCGGCGTCCTTGACGGCGTTCTTGGCCTTGATCGTCTGGAAGGTGACGATCATCGCGACGTACTCGCTGCCGTACTTGTCGACGACGTAGTTGATGACCTCGCCGCGCCGGCGCTCGTCGAAGTCGACGTCGAAGTCGGGCATCGAGACGCGGTCGGGGTTGAGGAAGCGCTCGAAGATCAGGCCGTGCTGCAGCGGGTCGAGGTCGGTGATGCGCATCGCGTACGCCGCCATCGAGCCGGCGCCCGATCCGCGCCCCGGCCCCACGCGGATGCCGTTCTCCTTCGCCCAGTTGATGAAGTCGGCGACCACCAGGAAGTATCCGGGGAAGCCCATCTGGGCGATGATCCCGACCTCGTAGTCGGCGCGCTTGCGCACCTCGTCGGAGATGCCGTTCGGGTAGCGGTCGTGCAGTCCCTTCTCGACCTGCTTGACGAACCACGACTCCTCGGACTCGCCCTCCGGGACCGGGTAGCGCGGCATGTAGTTGGCCGACTCGTTGAACGTGATGTCGACCCGCTCGGCGATGACGAGGGTGTTGTCGCACGCCTCGGGCAGCTCGCGGAACTTCGCGCGCATCTCCTCGGCGGACTTCAGGTAGTAGTGGTCGCCGTTGAAGTGGAATCGGTTGGGGTTGGAGAGCCGATCGCCGGTCTGGATGCACAGCAGCGCGCCGTGCGCCTTGGCGTCCTCCTTGTGCGTGTAGTGCAGGTCGTTGGTCGCCACGAACGGGATCTGCAGGTCGCGAGCGATGTCCATCAGGCCGCTGCGGTAGGACTTCTCGACCGCGAGGTCGTGGTCCATCAGCTCGCAGTAGAAGTTGTCCTTGCCGAAGATGTCCTGGAAGTCGGCGGCCGCCTGCACCGCGCGGTCGCGCTTGCCGGCGCGCAGCCACATCGGCACCTCGCCGGACGGGCAGCCCGTCGTGGCGATCAGCCCCTCGTGGTAGCGCTCGAGGATCTCGCGGTCGAAGCGCGGCTTGCGGTACTGCCCCTCGAGGCTGGCCAGGGAGGACAGCCGGAACAGGTTGTGCATGCCGGTGGTGTTGTAGGCCAGCAGCGTCATGTGGTTGTACGCGGCGCGGCCCTTGTTGCTCGAGCCCTCCTCGGAGGTCTCGTCGTCGACGATGGTGCCGAACTCGTAGGGGACGCGGTCGAAGCGCGAGCCGGGGGTGTAGTAGCCCTCCATGCCGATGATCGGCTTGACCCCGGCGTCCTTGGCCTGCCGGTAGAAGTCGTAGGCGCCGTGCACGTTGCCGTGGTCGGTGATCGCGATCGCGGGCATCTGCAGCTCGGCGGCGCGGCCCATCAGGCCGCCGATCTTGGCGGCGCCGTCCAGCATCGAGTACTCGGTATGCGTGTGCAGATGAACGAAGGAATCTGCCGTACCCACCGTGCTGCTCACCGCTCCCTCGTCGAACCGAACACCCATTGTCGCACCGCGCCCCGACGAAGGTGGCGGGTCGGCTCGGCGTGTGCCGCTTCGGTGAGCGGTGCGACAGCGAGGCGGCCCAGGGAGATCGCGCGCAGGTCGATCAGCACGTGCACCAGGACCGGAGCGAGCAGCGAGCCGGTGACGACGTACAGCCCGCCGAGCGCGATGCCGACCAGGAAGGTGCCGACCACGCCGGGGGCGCCCTGATAGAGATGCGCCAGGCCGAAGGCGACCGCGGCGGCCACGAGGCACACCCACACCGGAGCACCGGGCACCAGCGCGGCGACCAGCGCGGTCAGGTAGCCGCGGAAGACCAGCTCCTCGCACACCCCCGCGGTGACGGCCACGAGCGCGAACAGCCGCCGCTCGACCGGCGTCCGCGGCAGCATGACCACGACCGCTTCGCTGCCGGCGGGCAGCTGGCCGGAGCCGCCGCTGCGGGCGATCTCGCGCGCGGTCGTCACGGCGAAGGCGAGCGCCGCCAGCGCCGCGGCGGCGCTGATCCCCCAGCCCAGCGCCGCGTCGGGCGGCCGCACGCCGACCGCGGCGAGGTCGACGTGCGGGGCGAGCGCCACCGTCGCGAGGCACAGCGCGGCGAGCCCCCACTCCAGCAGCAGCAGCCGGCGGTAGAGCCAGCGGCGGGCGTCCTCGTAGCGGTGCGCCGCCGCCTCGAAGCGGCGATGCAGGACGGCACCGACGTACGGCTCGCCGACGAGCAGGTAGCCGCCGATCAGCAGCGCCGCAGCGGTCGCGGTGCCGTAGGCCGACAGCTCCGACGGCACGAGGACGCGATCGATCATCTAGTCCTCGCGCAGCCGATCGAGCGCGTGCTGCAGGTCGGCCGGGTACGGGCTCTCGAAGGTCACCCAGGCGCCGTCCGCCGGGTGGTGGAAGCCCAGCCGGTGCGCGTGCAGCCATTGGCGGCCCAGGTCCAGCCGCGCGCTGAGCGTGGGGTCGGCGCCGTACATCGCGTCGCCGACGCACGGGTGGCGCAGCGCCGAGAAGTGCACCCGGATCTGGTGGGTGCGGCCGGTCTCGAGGTGGATCTCCACCAGGCTTGCCGCCGGGAAGGCCTCGATGACCTCGTAGTGCGTCACGGAGTCGCGTCCTCCGGCGACCACCGCGAACTTCCAGTCGTGGCGGGGGTGCCGCGCGATCGGGGCGTCGATGGTGCCGGTCATCGGATCCGGGTGCCCCTGCACGATCGCGTGGTAGACCTTCTCGACCGTGCGCTCCTTGAAGGCGCGCTTGAGGGCGGTGTACGCGCGCTCGGACTTCGCGACCACCATCAGCCCGGTCGTGCCGGCGTCGAGGCGGTGCACGACCCCGCGGCGTTCCTCGGCGCCGCTGGTCGAGACCCGGTGCCCCATCGCCAGGACTCCGCCGATCACCGTCGGGCCCTCCCAGCCGGGGCTCGGGTGCGCGGCGACCCCGACCGGCTTGTCGACGACGACGATGTCGTCGTCGGCGTACACGATGCCCAGCCCGTCGACCAGCGTGTCGTCGAGGCGGGGCGCACGGTCGGTCTCGGGCAGGGTGACGTCGAGGAGGCCGCCGGAGACCAGCCGGTCGGACTTGCCGATCACCGACCCGTCGAGCAGCACGCCCCCGCCCTCGCACACTTCGGCCGCGGCGGTGCGGGAGATGCCCAGCAGCCGCGACAGGCCCGCGTCGGCGCGCATCCCGTCGAGGCCGTCGGGCACCGGCAGCAGCCGCGCGGTCACGAGGACACCGTCTCGGCCTTGTCGTCGCTCGTCCGCTGCCCGTCGAGCTCGCGGCCGATGATCGCCAGCAGGCCGGCGAGGATGCCGCCGCACACGACGCACATGTCGGCGACGTTGAAGATGGGCCACACCTGCCCGTACGGGTCGAACAGGCTGAGGTAGTCGATGACCGCGCCGCGCAGCGGTGCGGGATGGCGGAAGATCCGGTCGGCGAGGTTGCCGAGCGCACCGCCGAGGATCAGCCCGAGGGCCCACGCCCAGGGCGCCCACCGGACCTTGCGCGCGACGACGGCGATCCCGACCGCGACGACGATCACGACGCACGAGATCACGATGGTGATGCCGGTGCCCATCGAGAAGGCGGCGCCGCTGTTGCGCGCCAGCGTGAGGTACACCGCCCCGCCGGCCAGCTTGAGCGGCTCGCGACCGCTCAGCGCGTGCACGGCCCAGATCTTGGTCGTGACGTCGATCAGCAGCGCGACCGCGGCGATGGTGAACAGGAGCACCGTGCGGCGCTGCCGAGCGGGCCGTCCGGGGACGGCCGCGGGCTCGGGGCGGCGCTCCTGCCGGTCGTCGGATGCGGGCTGGGGAGTGTCGGTCACCCGTCGATTATCGACCATGCGGGAACCGGGCGACGCTACCGCCGTTCCTCGCGGGCCTTGCACGCCACGCAGAGCGTCGCCTGGGGGTAGGCCTGCAGGCGCGCCTTCGGGATCATCTGCCCGCAGCTCTCGCACACGCCGTAGGTTCCGGCCTTGATGCGGGCCATCGCGCGTTCCATCTGGCTGATCAGATCGCGGCGGTTGTTCGCGATCGACATCTCCTGCTCGCGCTCGAACGTCTTCGTGCCGGCGTCGGCGGGGTCGTCACCGGCCGAGTCCTGCCCGGCGTTCTTCAGCTCGTCGAGGATCGCGACGGAGTCCTCGTATTCCTGGCGCACCTGCGCGAGCTCGCTCTCGATGAGCGCGGTGAACTCCTTCACGTCCGCCGCGCTGAGCCGCGACCTCGCGGGCGCCTTCGTGGCCGGGGTGCCCGGCTCGGGCGTCGTGGCGGCGGTCTTGGCGGGGGTGCGGGCGGCGCTCGTCCGGGCCGGCGCCTTGGTGGTGCGCTTCGCCGGCGCGGTCTTGGCGGCGGTCGTCTTCGCGGGGGCCTTGGCAGCGCTCTTGGCGGGCGTCTTCTTCGCCGCCGTCTTCTTCTCCCCCGCCGCGGCGCGGGTCGTCTTCGGCGCGGCCGCCTTGCCGGCGGGCTTTGTTGCGGACTGGGCGGTCTTGCTCTGCGCTGCCACGAGGACCCCTATCGATGTGGACAGACATCCCGAGCCCGGCGGGCTGGGATGCCTCTGTTGTGCTGCAGGCTACGCACCGGCTGTGCATTCTTCAATGACCACGGCCGGGTTTCTCGCGCGGGCGCCCCGGCGGCAGGTCGGTGCCGTCGTCGCCGAACCACCCGGCCAGCCGGCCGGAGCGGGCCACCGCCCGCAGCCGGCGCTCGGTCGCCTCCCGCTGGTCGCTGGGCGTCACGACGAGCAGCTGGTCGCCGGTGCGGATCAGCGTGCCGGCATCGGGCACGAACCGCTCGTCGCCGCGGATCACCAGGCTGACCGCGGACACCGACGGCAGCCGCAGGTCGCCGATGTACACGCCGCTGAGCCGCGAGCCCTCCGGGACGGCGACGGTCATCAGGTCCGCGGCCATCTCGTCGAGCACCGCGACCTCGACCTCGAGGTCGCGGGTCTGCGCCTTGCCCGTGAGCCCCAGCCGGCGGGCCATCGCCGGCAGCGTGGTGCCCTGCGCGAGGGTGAACACCACGACGAGCACGAACACCATGTGCAGGATCTGCCAGCCGCCCTCCAGGCCGTTGGAGATCGGGATCGTGGCCAGCACGATCGGCACCGCGCCGCGCAGCCCCGCCCACGAGAAGAACACCTGCTCGCGCAGGTTCACCCGCTGCCCGATCGAGGCGGCGGCGACCGACAGCGGCCGGGCGAGGAACAGCAGCACGACACCGATCAGCAGGGCCGGCAGCACGACCTGCGGGATCTGCTCGGGAAACACCAGCAGGCCGAGCATCACGAACAGGCCGATCTGCGAGAGCCAGGCCAGCGCCTCCGCGAACCCGATCACCGCCCGCTTGAACGGCAGGTTGGCGTTGCCCAGGACGACGCCGGCGACGTACACCCCGAGGAAGCCGCTGGCGTGCGCCAGGGTGCTCAGCTCGTAGGACAGCAGCAGCATCGCGATGGCCATCAGCGAGTAGAGACCGGCCGAGGGCAGCGCCCCGCGCCGCATCAGCGCCGCGCCCGCGAAGCCGGTCACCAGGCCGATGCCGAGGCCGGCGATCAGCTCGTAGCCGATGAGCAGGGCGATCTCCCACCACGGCTGGATGTCCGCCAGCGGCACCGACAGGAAGGTGACCAGCAGGATCACCGGGGCGTCGTTGAGGCCGGATTCCAGCTCGAGAGCGGAGGTGACCTTCGGCGGCAGCCCGAGGCGTCGCAGCACCGAGAACACCGCGGCGGCGTCGGTCGAGGAGATGATCGCGCCGGCGACCACCGCGACCTGCCAGTGCATGCCCAGCACGCCCACCATGAACGCCGCCATCACCAGCACGCTGACGGCGACGGCGATCGTGGACAGCGCCAGGCCCAGGCCGAGGTGCGGGGCGACCTCCCGCCACCGCGTGGTGAGGCCACCCTCGGCCAGGATGATCACCAGGGCGATCGTGCCGAGCTCCTTCGCCAGGTCGGCGTCCCCCCAGTCGATGCCGATGCCCGACGTCCCGAGCAGCACACCGAGCGCCAGGTAGAGCAGCAGCGACGGGAGCCCGAACCGGGTGGTGGCGCGGACGGCGAGGATCGCCACGAGCACCACGACGGTGGCGATCAGCAACGCCACCGTCAAGCTCATGCGCCCATTATTCCGGCCGGCCGGCGCCCCGGATCAGCCGCGTCCTCCGCGCCCCGGCCGGGTGACCGGTCGTCGACCGGCGAGCGTACCCTGATATCCGACGTGCGACGGCCCCGACGGGGACGAGTAGTCGTGTCCTCGGCTGACGAGCGACCAGGGGCGGTGTGAGCCTGGCAGCCGACCACGGCGAAGATCACCCCCGAGCCGCTGGAAGAACGCCGCGAGGCCAGTAGACCCAGCCACTGTCACGAACGAGCGGGCTCGCGCGCGAGCCAACGAGGGTGGTACCGCGGCCACTCCCGCCGACCGGCGGGCGTCGTCCCTCGATCACGGAACTGATCGCACGAGGACGCATCCGATGGCCAAAGCCACGCCCCTGCCGCACAAGGTCGACCTGCCCGCGCTCGACCACGAGGTCCTGCAGCGCTGGGCCGACCGAGACATCTTCGCCCGCTCCGTCGAGCGCACCAAGGACGGTGAGCCGTGGATCGTCTACGAGGGCCCGCCGACCGCGAACGGGCAGCCCGGCGTGCACCACGTCGAGGCCCGGGTCTTCAAGGACCTCTACCCCCGCTACCGCACCATGAAGGGCTACTCGGTGCCCCGGCGGGCCGGCTGGGACTGCCACGGGCTGCCCGTCGAGATCGCCGTCGAGAAGGAGCTGGGGTTCTCCGGCAAGCCGGACATCGAGAAGTTCGGCATCGAGGCGTTCAACGCCAAGTGCCGTGAGTCGGTGCAGCGGCACGTCGGTGCGTTCTCCGACCTGACCACCCGGATGGGCTACTGGGTCAACCTGGACGACGCGTACTGGACGATGAACCCGTCGTACGTCGAGTCGGTGTGGTGGGCGCTGAAGCAGACCTTCGACGCCGGCCTGCTGGTGAAGGACCACCGCATCACGCCGTACTGCCCGCGCTGCGGCACCGGGCTGTCCGACCACGAGGTATCCCAGGGCTACGAGACGGTGTCCGACCCGTCGGTGTACGTGCGGTTCCCGCTCACCGAGGCGCCGAGCGAGGTCGAGGACGCCGACCTGCTGGTCTGGACGACCACCCCGTGGACCCTCGTCTCCAACACGGCGGTCGCGGTGCACCCGGACGTCGAGTACGTCGTCGCGCGCGGCGCGGGGTTCACCGCCGACGACCGGTCGGTCATCGTCGCCGAGCCGCTGCTGCGGGCGGTGCTCGGCGAGGACGCCGAGGTGCTGTCGTCGCTGCCCGGCCGCGACCTGGAGAACGCCCGCTACCGCCGGCCGTTCGAGCTGGTGTCCTGGCCCGACGAGCAGGACGGCCACCTGGTCGTGCTCGCCGACTACGTCACCACGGAGGACGGCACCGGCCTGGTGCATCAGGCGCCCGCGTTCGGCGCCGACGACATGCTGGTCGCCCGCCGCTACGGGCTGCCGGTGATCAACCCGGTGCGCCCCGACGGCACCTTCGAGCCCGACCTGCCGCTGGTCGGCGGCCAGTTCTTCAAGACCGCCGACAAGGCGCTCGTGCGCGACCTGCGCGAGCGCGGGCTGCTCTTCCGCTTCCAGCAGTACGAGCACCCCTATCCGCACTGCTGGCGCTGCCACACGGCGCTGCTGTACTACGCGCTGCCGTCCTGGTACGTGCGGACGACGGCCCGCAAGAACGAGCTGCTGCGCGAGAACGACGCGACCGACTGGCATCCCGAGACCGTCAAGCACGGGCGGTACGGCGACTGGCTGAACAACAACATCGACTGGGCGCTCTCGCGGGACCGGTACTGGGGCACCCCGCTGCCGATCTGGGTCAACGACGCCGACGAGACGAAGATGATCTGCGTCGGCTCGCTCGCCGAGCTGGCGCAGTACGTCGGCCGCGACCTGTCCGGCCTCGACCCGCACCGGCCGTTCATCGACGAGGTGACGTTCACCGTCGACGGCGAGGAGGGCACCTACCGGCGCGTCCCGCAGGTCATCGACGCCTGGTACGACTCCGGCTCGATGCCCTTCGCGCAGCTCGGCTACCCGCATCAGCCGGGCTCGGTGGAGACCTTCGAGCGCCGCTACCCGGCGGACTACATCTGCGAGGCGATCGACCAGACCCGCGGCTGGTTCTACTCGCTGATGGCGGTCGGCACGACGGTGTTCGACCGCTCGTCGTACAAGTCGGTGGTGTGCCTCGGGCACATCGTCGATCAGGACGGCAAGAAGATGAGCAAGCACCTCGGCAACATCATGCTGCCCATCCCCCTGATGGACAAGCACGGCGCCGACGGACTGCGCTGGCTGATGCTGTGCGTCGGCAACCCGTGGTCGACCCGCCGGGTCGGCGACGAGCTGATCGGCGAGGTGGTCCGCAAGGTGCTGCTGACGTACTGGAACACCGCCTCGTTCCTGACGCTGTACGCCGACGCCAACGACGTCGACCTGGCCGAGGTGCTTCGCGCCGCGCCGCCGGTCGCCGAGCGGCCGTCGCTGGATCGCTGGCTGCTCTCGGAGCTCAACGACACGATCAAGGTGGTCGACGAGTCGCTGCAGGTCTTCGACTCGACCCGCTCGGGTCGCCGCCTGACGCAGTTCATCGACGACCTGTCGAACTGGTACGTGCGCCGCTCGCGCCGCCGGTTCTGGGACGGCGACCCGTCGGCGATGGCCACCCTCACGGAGGCGGTCGCGAAGCTCACGACCGTCATGGCGCCGTTCGTCCCGTTCATCACCGACAAGGTGTGGGACTCCGTCGTCCGCGCCGCCTACCCGGACGCGCCCGAGTCGGTGCACCTGGCCGACTGGCCGGAGCACGACGAGACGCTGATCGACGCCGAGCTGTCGGCGGACGTCGCGCAGGTGCGCCGGCTGGTCGACCTCGGCCGGTCCGCGCGGACCGCGTCGAAGGTGCGCACCCGGCAGCCGCTGGGCCGCGCCCTGATCGGCGCGGCCGGCTACGGGCGGCTGTCGGAGCAGCTGCGCGCCGAGATCGCCGACGAGCTCAACGTGCAGTCGGTGCAGCCGCTGGGCGAGGCCTCGGGCGAGCTGGTGCACGTCACCGCGAAGGCCAACTTCCGGGCACTGGGCAGGCGGCTCGGCGGCAAGGTGCAGGACGCCGCCAAGCAGATCGCGGCGGCGGACGCCGCCGCGCTCGCCGCAGCACTGCGCGCCGGCACGGCCGAGCTCACCATCGACGGCGCGGCGTTCCCCCTCGAGCCCGACGACGTGATCGTGACCGAGACTCCGCAGGAGGGCTGGGCGGTGCACACCGAGGGCGGCGAGAGCGTGGCCCTGGATCTGGAGATCACCGACGAGCTGCGCGCGGCCGGACTGGCCCGGGAGGCGGTGCGCCTCGTCCAGGAGTCGCGCAAGAACTCCGGGCTGGACGTCTCGGACCGCATCGAGCTGGTGTGGTCGGCCTCCTCGGCGGACGTCGCGAACGCCGTCCGGGCGCACCAGGGCTATCTCGCGGAGGAGGTGCTGGCGACCGCCGTCCGCGAGGGCTCCCTCGAGCGGCAGCCGGACGGCGCCGACGACACCCTCCGCGTCTGGGTCAGCAAGCAGCCGTAACGACAGGATGTCCCCGGATGCAGCGCGAACGCTGCATCCGGGGACATCCTCTGCGATCTGGGGCGGTCGGTGCCGCCTCGGCGCCTAGCGGTTGTCGCTGGAGCCGACGAACCCGGAGACCTGGCTCGCCGGGCCGTTGCCGGTCTGCTCGGACCCGTCGGGGGCGATCGGCGGCAGCTCGTCGATCTCCTTGAGCTGGTTGGTGAGGTAGCCGTGCATCCGGGTGCGGTACGCCGCCTCGAAGTCGCGCAGCCCCTCGATGCGGCGCTCGAGGACGCTCTTGCGCTCGTCGAGGGCGCGCAGGATGTCGGCCTGCTTGCGCTCCGCGGCGGCGGTGAGCTCCTGGGCCCGCTCCTGCGCGGCCTTCTCCGTCGCGGCCGCCTTCGACTGCGAGTCGCTGAGCAGCGCGGCGGCGTTGGTGCGTACCTCGGTGAGGTGCCGCTCGGCCTCGGACTTGGCGCCGTTGATGGTGTCGTCGTGCTCGCGGCGGGCGGTCGTACGCAGCTCCTCGGCCTTGGCCTGGGCCTCCGCCAGCTCCTTCTCGGCCTTCTCCTTGGCCTCGTTGACGTGCCGGTCGGCAGTCTCCGTGGCGAGGGCCAGGATGCGCGAGGCCTGGATGTGCTCGTCCATCGCGGACGCCGGCTTCGCGGGCTCGGGCTGCGGCTCGGGCGCTGCCTGCACGGTGGGCTCCGGCTCGGGCTGGGCCTCGGCGGGCGCCTCGTCCTGTCCCGCGTTCTCCGCGAGCACCGAGTAGTGGCCGCTGCCGCTGGAGACGTTCTCGGCGCTGGACGGCCGCCCCGCCAGCTGGCCCTCGAGGTCGGCTACCTGCGAGCGCAGGTCGGCGTTCTCCTCGATGAGCCGGGCGAACTCGGCCTCGACGAGGTCGAGGAAGGCATCGACCTCTTCGTCGTCATATCCGCGCTTGCCAATGGGCGGCTTCTTGAACGCCACATTGTGGACGTCGGCGGGGGTCAACGGCATGGTGTGTCCTTTTTCCTTCACTCAGTGCAGATATCCGACGGGCCGTCCTGCAGCCTACGGCACGACACTGCTTCGTACTTGCTCGTTACGTGAACCGCAAGAGCAGGCTGAGTATCAATAGTAGAACCATAAACCCGACGTCGACCCTTGCACCTCCGATAGCGATCGGGGGGATCAGCCGCCGCATGAGCTTCACCGGCGGGTCGGTGATCGTGTAGACGCTGTCGATGGCCACCGCGGGCACGCCCGAGGGCACCCAGCGCCGGGCGTACATGCGCACCCACTCGAGCACCATCCGGATCCACAGCAGGACCACGGCGAGGAACAGCAGCAGGTGCAGCAGGTCCAGGAAGATGTTCACCAGACGATTGTGCGTGAACTAGCCGCGCGAGGGGTAACGACCGTCCGCGATGCGCGCCTTGTCCTCCGCGGTGACCTTCACCTTCTGCGGCGAGAGCAGGAACACCTTGGTGGTCACCCGCTCGATCGAGCCGCGCAGGCCGAAGGTCAGGCCGGCGGCGAAGTCGACAAGGCGCTTGGCGTCGGCGTCGTCCATCTCGGACAGGTTCATGATGACGGGGTTGCCGTCGCGGAACTCCTCGCCGATCGCGCGCGCCTCGTTGTAGGTGCGCGGGTGGAGGGTCGTGATGCGGTGCGCCGTCGCGGGCGTCGCGGGGCGGGCCGGCGCCGCCGGAGCCTCGTCGGCGAAGCGGGTGGCCGGCGCGGCGTACGACTCGACCGGTGCCGGACGGGTGCTGCGCGGCGCGGGGCGCTCGGGCTCCTCGTCGTACTCCGCCTCGTCGTCGTAGTCGTAGCGGCCGTCCCGGCGTCCGCGCGGCTCGCGCTCCTCGACGTCGTAGTCCCGGGTGCGGGACGCCGAGCCGTGGGTCTGCGCCAGCTCCTCGTGCTCGTCTCCCTCGACGAGGCCGAGATAGACGCCCATCTTCCGCATGGCTCCACTCATCAGGACAACCTTTTCTGTCGGGATCGAAGGCACGGGCGACGCGGCCCGCGGGGTGAAATTGTGCTCCGCCCTAGGCTAGTGCGCGCTCACCGAACAGCGCAGTTCCGACACGCACGTGCGTCGCGCCGTTGGCGACCGCGGCGGGGAAGTCGCCCGACATTCCGGCCGAGATGAGCTCGGCGCCGGGCAGGTCGACGCGCAGGTCGAGGCTGTGCTCGTACAGCCTGGCGAAGCACCGCGCCGGGTCGTGACCGAGCGGTGCGATCGCCATCAGCCCGCGCACCCGCAGGTTGTCGTACGTCGCCACGTGCGCGGCCAGCCGGCGGATGTCGGCGGGGTGCACCCCGCCGCGGGCCGCCGTCGAGTCCAGCTCGCCGCGCGGCGCGTCCGGGTCGAGGTTGACCTGCAACAGGACCGGCAGCGGGCGATGCGCGGACCACCGGTCGCCGGCGGTGGCGGCCCGGGCGACCGCGTCGGCCAACGCCGGACGGTCGATCGAGTGCACCAAATCGGCGCTCTCGACGACCTGGCGCGCCTTATTGCGCTGCAGCCGCCCGATGAAGTGCCAGCGCGCCCGCTGCCCCAGCTCGGCGTCGATCTCGTTGACGCCGGCCCGCTTGGCGGCCAGCTCCTGCGGCTTGTTCTCGCCGAGGTCCAGCGCCCCGCAGTGCGCCGCGTGGGCGGCGTACTCCGCCGGGTGGTTCTTGGTGACCGCGATGAGGCTGACCTCCGCGGGATCGCGACCGGCGGCCCGGCACGCGTCGGCGAGACGCTCGCGAAACGCGGCGACCGCGTCGGTGATCGCGTTGAGCTCGCGCGCGGTGACGGCGCTCATCGGTCCTCCTCGATCCAGATGACGGCGGTCTGCCGCCCGGTGCGTCCGTCGCGCCGGTAGCTGTACAGCGAGGGGTCCTCCGCGGTGCAGCGGGGATCGACCTGCACGTTCTCGACGCCGGCGCGAGCGAGCTGGCCGGCGAGGCCGGCGCGCAGATCGAGACCGGCGGTGCCCTGCCGGGTCCGTACGGCGCTGCCCGGCGCGGCCTGCTCGACGTCCTGCTGCAGCGCTGCGGGAACCTCGTAGCAGGCGCCGCAGACGGCGGCCCCGAGAAGGGCCTCGATCCGCTCCGGGCGGGCGCCGAGCCCGCGCATCGCCTCGACGGTGGCGGTGGCGATGTCCAGGCGCACGCCCTGCCGGCCGGCGTGCACGGCGCCGATGACACCGGCGGCGGCGTCCCACAGCAGGACCGGGACGCAGTCCGCGCTCAGCACGTTCAGCCCGATGCCGGGGGTGGCGGTGACGACCGCGTCGGTCATCTCCACCGGCGCCGGCTGGGGCCCGTCGACGACCCGCACGCCGCGGCCGTGCACCTGCTCCATCCACACGAGCCGCTCGGGAGCGAGCGCGAGCGCGTCCGCCAGCCGGGCCCGGTTGGCGAGCACGGCGCGCTCGTCGTCGCCGACGTGCCGCCCCAGGTTGAACGAGTCGTACGGCGCGGCGCTCGCTCCCCCGGCCCGCGTGGACAGCACGCGACGGATGCGGCGAGCGCCGCCTAGTTGTTCCGAGCCCATGAACGAGAAGGCTAGTCCTTCATGAAATCCGGGATGTCGAGGTCATCGTCGAAGTCGTCCATGGGCAGCGGACGGCGGGCGGTCGGGCGCTGCGCCGCTTCGGCGCGCGAGGCGGCGGGCACCTCGGCGCGCGACGGGACCGGCGAGCGCTGCG
>NZ_WBKP01000052.1 GCF_009602465.1 Cumulibacter manganitolerans
CGATCCCAGGCCGTCGACACCACCGCCGATGCCGAGGAGGTGACCGAACCCGAGCTCCAGGCCCTCACGGCCTAACCAACACGCCCAACCGAGGGATCAACCTCGTACACCACCCCACGGGACTTGACCGTCATACTCGCGCAGATTCCGCACCCAGATCATCAGCGCCCGATGCCGCCGGCGCCCGGTCCGAAGCCAGCGCCCGCTCGACCGTAGACCTACCAACACCCAGATCCCGCGCGACCTGACGCTGCGAAACACCGTCCGCCACCAGCCGCCGGATCAAAGCCCAATCCTCCATAGAGATCACCCATCCAATCTGTCTGGGTGGCCTCGTTTTCAACCGTCGCTATGGCCTCGTTTTCGAGCGTCGTCGACACAACTTCGGCGCCATACGAGTTTCATGACGTAAGTGCGACCTGACTGACTCGTCTCGGGGATCGTCGTCAGGGTGATGGTGTCGTCGTCGATGATCTCGACGGTGCGCTCGAACGTGGTGCCGATGCGCGCCGGTTGAGATGAGAACAAGACGTGATGGCGAAGGATGTCGCCATCACGTGTCCATGTTCCTGCATATGCGAAGAAGTCAGTGAATCCCGTCGCCTTCGCGCTGCCTCGCTCGGCCCACGCGGAATCCATCAGGAACCCTGACATGCGGCCGTCGTCGGTGTACTGGATCTGGCCGGAGGGTGGTTGCCCGTACGCGGGTGTGCCCTCACCGTCTCGGTAGCCGATGCACTCGATGAGCGACCAGGCGCCCAGCAGATTCGTCATGACTTAGCTCTCGCCCGCGTGATCATCGCTGCCGCTCAGCGCAGCACGACGAGCGTATCGCCTTGCTTGACCGAGGCTCCCTCCTCAACCAGGACCTTCGCGACGACACCCTCCTTGTCGGCCTCGACAGGGATCTCCATCTTCATCGACTCCAGCACGATGACTGTGTCTCCCTCGGAGACCGAGTCGCCGACCTTCACCTGGACCACCCGTACCGAGCCGGTCAGTTCTGCCTTGATCTCAGCCATTGAAATCTAACTCCTCATCCCATGGGGCTTAGCGAACTGCGAGTGGCTCCTACCCCTTGACGAAACCACATAGTGGATCTAACCTCCACAATGTGGCGATGCGCAAGAGTGGCTTGGACGACACTCCCGAGACAGACACGCCGGCGGTGAAGCCGACGTTGGTGCTCAGCAAGGTTTTCCAGTTGCTCGACGCGTTCACGGGTGAGCACACCGAGTTGACTGTCGGCGAGATCCGAGAGGCCACTGGTTTCCCCGCCACGACATGCGCTCGACTCATCCAGAACCTCGTAGACGAGGGCCTGCTGGATCGGGTCAACGACAGGTATCGAATCGGTCTGGGGGTTCTTCGCTGGTCCGCGGCAGCTCTTCGCGGCCTCGATCTGGTGCCCCGGATTCAACCGGTACTCGAGCACCTCCGCGATGCCACCGGTGAGACTGCGGCACTGAATGTGCGCAGGGGTCTGGACCGAGTGATGGTTGCCATCGAGCCCACTCGCCATTCGGTGATCTGGCAGGCGCGAGTCGGCCAGATCACGCCGATCTACGTGGGGTCAGGAGCGCGAGCGATCCTTGCGTTCAGTGCAGCCGCCCGTCGTGAGCTTGAGACCGTGCCGCGTTACGCCTACACCGCTAGCACTCTTGTCGACGCCGCGGATTTGGATCGCGCGCTCGAAGAGACGCGGCGGACGGGACTGGCGATCAGTCGCGACGAGCTCGACAGGGGTGTCGCGGGCATCAGTGCACCGGTGATGCTCGTCGACGGGACCGTCTCCGCATCAATTGGCATCGCGGGGCCGGCGAGCCGCTTCGGCGAGGCCGAGATCGCCGCTCATATCCCGGCCGTCCTGGATGCGGGACGCCGTGCGACAGCGAGCGTAGGCGGAACCTTCCCGTATTGACAGCAAACGAGTTCTGCGCAGTCCCTGAAAGGTAGTCCTATGGATCATTCCCTCGATCACCGGCGCCGCGTGCTCGCCGATCGTCACCCTGAATGGCGTCCCCGTACGCTTACGCAGCACCTCAGCGAATGCGCCCGGTCGTTCCCTCACCTGGCCTACTTGATCGGGCCAGAACGAGAGTGGAGCTACCGCGAGCTGCGCGACTGGTCGCGTGAACTCGCCGCCGGCTTGCTCCGGGCGGGGATCAAGCCGGGAGAGCACGTCGCGATGAACCTGACCAACATGCCGGAGTTCGCCGCTGTCAAGTACGCCATCGCCGCGGTCGGGGCGGTTGCTGTGCCCTTAAACTTCCGGCTGCGCACTGAAGAGCTGCGGTACGTGCTCGGCCAGTCGAACAGCGTCGCTCTGGTCACGCTCGATGCTTATCGCGATCAGAGCTTCCTCGATGCGCTTAACTCGATCGCGCCCGGATGGCGAGCAGGCTCGACCTGTGAGCTGCCGAGGCTCCGTCATGTGTGGGTGCTTCCGGAGCCCGGAAAGCCTTTACCGGGCGACGTGCGGCGGCTTGACGATCTGCGGGGTGCCCTCAACGAGGAGACCGAGGCTCGGCTCGATGAGCTCGAGGCCGAAGGAGACCCGATGGCGATCTCCGACATCATGTACACCTCGGGGACGACCGGTGCTTCGAAAGGTGTGATGCTTACCCACGACAGCACCTTGCGTTCCGCCGCCTCGTCGGCCTTCATAAGAGCGCTATGGGAGGGGCAGCGGACCCAGTTCGCCATGCCCCTCTATCACGTCTTCTCCTACGTCGAGGGACTGCTGGCGACCACCTTCGCCAGGGGGGCGGTCGCTCCTCAGATTGACTTCAGCCCCGAGGAGGCTCTGCGCAGCATCGAGCGCCACCAGATTGACGAAGCGCTGTTCGTGCCAACCATGACTGTAGCGATCCTGGAGCATCCCGGACTCGCGGACTTCGACCTCTCGTCCCTGCACGGCGTCATGTCTGCGTCCGCCCCCGCGCCAGTTCGTCTGTGGGAGCAGGTCCGCTCGAAGATGGGTGTACGTGAGATCGTCACCGCGTACGGGCAGACCGAGAGTTCGGCCTCTACGACATACACCCTGCCCGGCGATGCCCTCAAGCTCGTCTCTTCGACGGTGGGACGAGCCAAGTTTGGCTATGTCGCAGGCGTTCCGGAGCTCGACGGCTACGTGACCGCCTATCGAACGATTGACCCGGCGACAGGCGAAGTGCTTGCTGCGGGCGCAGAGGGCGAACTGTGCCTCGCGGGCCCGCAGGTGATGCTCGGCTACTACAACAAGCCCGACGAGAGCGCAGCAGTGCTGACAGACGATGGATGGATGCGCTCGGGCGACCTCGGACGGGTTCGCGAGGACGGTTACCTCGTCCTGACCGGCCGGAGCAAGGAGTTGTACAAGCGAGGGGCTGAGCTCGTCGCGCCGCGCGAGGTCGAAGATCTGCTATCCGGACGGCCGGACGTCTCGCAGGTGTATGTGGTCGGTCTACCCGATGAGCGGATGGGTGAGATCGGATGCGCCTACGTGATCCTGGAGCCCGGCGCGCAGCTGAGCGAGCAGGCGGTGATCGCCTACTGCAAACAGCACCTCGCGCGCTTCAAGGTCCCGGATGTCGTCCGCTTTATCAGTGCCGACCAGCTCCCCACTACACCGACCGGCAAGGTCCAGAAGTTCAAGCTACGCGAGATGGGCGAGCGAAACCGAGAAGGAGAGCTTTCATGACGACAGGCCCCGTCACCTCAGAAGTCGAGTCCGCAGACGCCCTCGTCGACTCGCTCCGTGCCAGGATCAGAGAAGGCGGCCCGACGCGTCGCAAGGAAGAGTTGCGTGAGCGCGGACACATGGAGGTCCGTGAGCGGCTCGAACAGCTGCTCGATCCGGGATTCCGAATCGAGGACTGGATCCTTGCGCGTCACGATGACCCAGCGCTGCCTGCCGACGGCATCGTAACGGCGGTCGGCATGATCAATGGCCGCAAGGTCGCTGTCATGGCCAACGACATGTCGGTCAAGGCCGGGACGTGGGGTACGAAGACCATCTACAAGATCCAGCGGATCCAGGAAGTCGCACTCGAATACGGCATCCCGATGATCTACCTGGTCGACTCCGGCGGCGCTCGGATCAACGAGCAGTACGGTCTGTATCTCGATCGCACGCACTCCGGACGGATCTTCTGGAACATGGCCCGGATGAACGGCGTCGTGCCGCAGATCTGCGTCAACTTCGGACCGTCACCCGCTGGCGCCGCTTACCTTCCTGCCTTCTGTGATCTGGTCGTGATGATCGATGGCAAGACGAGCGTCTTCCTCGGATCGCCGCGCCAGGCGTCGGCCGCTACGGGCGAAGATGTCGACCACGAGCAGATGGGTGGCGCCCGGATGCACTGCAAAGAGAGCGGTCTGGGTGACATCCTCGTTGAGACCGAAGACGAAGCGCTGGAGGTCGTCAAGGACTATGTGGCCTTCATGCCCGATTCCTGGCGCGAAACACCGGGTGACATCGACCCCATCGATATCGCACCGGGAGGCGAGGCGATCGAGAACGTCGTACCGGCCGCGGAAGGTAAAGCGTTCGATGTCCACAAGGTCATCGATGCGGTTATCGACGAGGGATCCTTCCTCGAGATCAAGAAACTCTACGCTGGTGAGCTCGTCACCGGCTTTGCCCGGATAGAAGGGATCGCGGTCGGTATCGTCGCCAACCAGTCCCGCAAGCTCGGAGGAATCTTGATGCAGAACTCCTCCGAGAAGGGAGCACAGTTCATCTCCACATGCACCGCGTACAACATCCCGCTCGTGTTCCTCATGGACGTCCCTGGCTTCATGGTCAGCAGTGACTCGGAAAAAGCGGCGATCATCCGCCGTGGTCAGAAGATGCTGCAAGCCGTCGCGGAGGCGACGCAGCCACGCATCTGCGTTGTACTCCGCAAGGGATACGGCGCGGGCTACATGGCGATGTCTGGCGCGACCTTCCAGCCGGACTGCACGATCGCGCTGCCGCAGGCGATGCTCGGGCTCATGGGCCCGGCGGCCGCAGTCCAGGCCATCTACGGCCGCAAGATCGCAGAACTGCCCGAAGAAGAACGGCCCGCGTTCATCGCACAGAAGCAAGAGGAGTACGCCCGAGACATCGGGGTGTGGGGCCCAGCGGCCGAGATGTACATCGACGATGTGATCCCAGGGCACGAACTGCGGCAGCAGATCGCCGAACGACTACGCCTCTACCGCCGCCGTAACCGCAAGCCCCTATCCGAGCGCAACTCGATCATCATGCGAGGTTGAGATGAATACTGCCCAGGTTCACTATGCGGTCGATGACGGAGTCGTCGTCCTGACCCTCGATGACCCATCCGCGCGAAATGCCTTGTCGCAGCCCATCCGTGACGGCATTCGTAGCGGCCTCCAGAAGGCCGAAGCGGACGATGACGTGAAGGTCATCGTCCTGACGGGATCCGGCGAGAAGGCCTTCTGCGCGGGAATCCACCTCAAGGAGATGGCCGGCGCTGGAACACAGATCCCGCCCCCGGACTTCATGCCCATCCCGCACCGCAACGTCAAGGTCACGAAGCCGATCATCGTCGCACTGAACGGGATCGCCTTCGGAGGGGGCTTCCTCGTCGCACAGTCGGCAGACCTGGTGATTGCTGCTGAGCACGCAAAGATGGGAATGCCGGAGGTCAAGGTGGGCCGCGGCGCGCCGTGGTCGGTCCCACTGTCCCGAATGATCCCCAAGCGGGTGTGGATGCAGATGGCGTTGACAGGCGAGCCGATCACCGCGCAACGTGCCTACGAGATAGGCCTGGTCAACGAGGTCGTCCCGCTGGCCGAACTGATGTCGCGCACGATGGAGCTCGCCCGACTCATTCGCGACAATGCACCGCTCACCGTCAGCGCCTCGCTGGAGATGGCGCATCTCACGGACGATCTCGGGCTGACCGCCGCATGGGATGCGGCGGACCGCGCCTTCGACAAGGTGTACCTCAGCGACGACGCCCAGGAGGGCCCCCGTGCGTTCCGCGAGGGCCGTCGTCCGGTCTGGCAGGGGAGGTAAGAATGCGGACCAGCCCACCTCTCGGTGACAAGCAGGCGCTGGCCGGGTTGAAGGTCGTCGAGTTCGCGCATGTCATCGCCGGACCGCTAGCCGGTACGCTCCTGGCAGACTTCGGCGCTGACGTGGTGCATGTCGAGCCGCCGGGTGCAGGCGACACCGGCCGCAAGATCGGGCCGCACAAGGACGGCGTATATCTCTGGTGGAAGGTATCCGCTCGCAATAAGCGTTCGCTGGTGCTCGACCTGCGCCAGGAGGCGGGCCGAGAGGTCGCGCGTGAGCTCATCGAGTGGGCCGATGTCGTGATCACGAACCTACGAAGCGCGACGCTCGACGAGTGGGGCCTGGACTGGGAAACTGCGCACCGGATCAACCCCAAGGTCATCTATCTCCAGATCACCGGATTCGGTGCGCAGACGTCCCTGCGCAATGCCCCCGGCTTCGGCAAGGTGGGCGAGGCTCGCTCGGGCGTCGTCAATATCACCGGCTTCGAGGACGGCCCACCCGTCCACACCGGCTTCTCGCACGCCGACACGGTGACGGCGCTCATGGCGGCCTACGGTGTTCTCGCCGCGGCCTACCGGAAGGCTCACGACCCGGACTTCAACGGCGAGTGGATCGACCTCGCACTGTTCGAGTCGCTGTATCGACTCATCGAGTGGCAGGTCATCGTGTATGACCAGCTCGGAGAGATACCGCAGCGCTCTGGGAACCGACTTGCGGTCTCGCCAGCGGCCGTGGTCAACACCTATCTGACGGCCGACGACGAGTGGATCACCGTCACGTCTGCGACCGTCCGCTCGGTGCACAACGTCGTGAAGCTGCTCGGCCTGCCGATCGACGACTTCCGCACGGTCGAGCAGCAGCGGGACGGCGCGGACCTGCTCGATGGGCAGCTCGCGACCTGGGCCAAGGAGCGGTCGACGGACGACGCGCTCAAGGCGATGTTCGAGGCCGAGGTAGTCGCATCGCGGATCTTTGACGTCGAGGACATCGTGAACGACCCGATCTACGCCGAGCGCGAGGACATCATCACGATCCCGGACGAGCAGCTGGGCCCGGTCCGCATGCAGGGCGTCATTCCGAAACTGCATCGGCACGGTGGCAGCGTATGGCGCACCGGTCCCGCGCTCGGTGAAGACAACGACATGGTGCTGTCCGAATGGCTCGGCATGGACGCCGACCGGATTTCAGCACTCAAGGAAGGCGAGGTGATCGGCGGTGATCAGTAGCGGACTCGTTGCTGAATCGGACGAGCACAAGGCGATCCGAGACAGCGTGGCAGCCATCGCCGGCAAGTTCGGCCCGGACTACTTCTTGGAGGCGTCCCGGCGTGACGGCAATGTCGACGAGCTTTGGGACGAGCTCGGTCGAGCGGGACTGATCGGAGTCAATATCCCCGAGGAGTTCGGCGGCGGTGGCGGCGGCATGGGGGAATCTGCCGTCGTGCTTGAAGAGCTCGCTGCGCACGGCATGCCGATGATGGTGTACGTCGTATCCGCCGTCATCTGCGGCTCGATTCTGAGCCTTCACGGATCGCCCGAGCAGAAGGCAAACTGGCTCACCGGCATAGCCGACGGCTCGAAGAAGATGGCGTTCGGCCTCACAGAGCCCAACGCGGGATCGAACAGCCACAAGCTGCAGACGGCCGCGCGCAAGAAAGGCTCCGGCTGGGCCATCTCGGGGCAGAAGTACTTCATCTCAGCGGTCGATCAGGCCGACGCGATCCTGATCGCGGCCCGCGACGTCGACAACTCCACCGCTGAGCGGAGTTCTCTATCGCTCTTCCTGATTCCCCTCGACACTCCTGGGCTGACCTATCAGCGACTTGAGACCGTCGTGATCTCGCCTGACCGACAGTTCACGGTCTATCTCGACGAGGTGACCGTCGGTCCTGAGTCACTGATCGGTGCCGCGGGAAATGGGCTCCGGCTGCTCTTCGACGGCCTCAACCCGGAGCGCATCGCAGTCGCTGCGATTTGCGCCGGAGTAGGTCGCTATGCCCTGGAGAAGGCGTCGGATTACGCCCGTACGCGTCAAGTGTGGTCGACGCCCATCGGAGCTCATCAAGGTCTAGCCCATCCCCTGGCAGAGGCACATGTCGCAGTCCAGCTGGCTCGTATGGCGACGTACCGCAGCGCCGAGCTGTTCGACACTGGGCTGCCGGCAGGTGAGAGCGCGAACATCGCGAAGCTGGCGGCATCCGACGCCTCCCTCAAGGCCCTGGACCAAGCGATCCAGACGCACGGTGGTCTCGGGCTGTCGAAGGAATACGGCCTTTCCGAGCTGTGGTTCGTCACCCGGCTGATGCGCACAGCCCCCGTCAGTCGGGAGATGGTGCTCAACTTCATCGCTCAGTCGTCCCTTGGCCTACCCAAGTCGTACTAGGAAAGAATCAACATGCGTGAAAGCCCGCTTGCCGCTGTCCGGAGCATCCTCGAAGCGCCGATCCTCGATGAGCGAAAGTGGTCGAAGGTCCCAGCGATGCCTGTCGATGCCGTGCTGCTCGATCTCGAGGACAGTGTTCAGCCCGATCGCAAGCGCGAGGCGCGCGAGCGCGTCGTCCGGCAGATCGCCGACGCGGATGAGCTCGGCGAGAAGCTCCTGCTGCCGAGGTGTAACAGCCTGAGCACGCCGTATGGCGGCGATGACCTCAAGGCTCTCGGTCGCGCCGGGGCCACAGCCATCGTCTATCCCAAGGTGGAGACGGCCGACGAGCTGGGCGAGGTACGTCGAATCCTGGAGTCCGTTGGTGCCACTGCGAACTTGGTTCCGATCATCGAGAGCGCGCGGGGTGTGCTCGAATTGACCTCGATCGCAGCCAGTCCGAGCGTCGTAGGCATGCTGTTCGGGCCCTTCGACCTTGCCGTCGATGCCGGTATCACCCCCTTCGAAGGGGACGGGCTGTTCGCCGACGCCTATCACTATGCGAAGTCCAAGCTGGTCTTCTCGGGTGCGGCGTTCGGTGTTCCGATATTCGACTTCGCGCTGACTCCGCAGCTGAAGAACCTCGACCAGGTGTCCAAAGCGGTCGACTATTCGAGGCGACTCGGCTTCACCGGAATGACGACCTTCTATCCGCCGCACGTCGATATCATCAACGACGCCTTCAGTCCCAAACCGGAGCAGGTTGCCGAGGCACACCGAGTGGTCGAGGCGTACGAGAGCACTCTCGCGGCAGGGGGCGCTGCCACGCAGCTCGGCGGCAGGGCCATTATCGTCCAGGACTACAAGTCCGCCCTCACCACACTCGCACGGGCACGAAACTTCACCGGCGGCGTCAAGCGGTGACGGTTCGGGCCCCGCGACCAGATGGTCATCATCTCTGCAGTCGGCCACCTCGCAAGCCTTCGGTTGTCCGAAGCAAGCGATGCGCTCGAAGCGAGTGAGCCCGCTTCCTGTGGTTGCCCGCGCCGATGGCCAGATGGGGGCCGAGTTGGTCCCCGTGAAGAATCGAGCCGTCACCGCCCCGGGGCTCGCGATCATGAGAGGAAACGCAGGTGAATGACATCCGGAGTCCCTGGAACCGATGGCACGGACGGGTACGCAATGTCTCCGATGGAGAATCCTTTCCGGCGCACCATGAGCAATGTTTTGGTTGTGGTCCGGAGAACCCTCACGGGCATCAGCTGAAGGTACGCCGTAACGGCGACGGCATCGTTGCCGCGCACGTCTTCGATCGGAGGCATGTCGGTGCGCCCGGAATAGCCCACGGAGGAGCTGTCGCCGCTGTCTTTGACGACTTTTTCGGATTCCTCCCTTACCTCGTCGGACAGCCTGCTGTCACTCGCTCCCTCACGGTGCAGTACCTGGCACCGGTGCGACTAGGAGAGCAGTACGAGTTGTCGGCGCGGGTGCTGTCGATTACCGGCAGAAGGATTGAGGTCGATGCGTCGATGGAGGACCACGTTGGAAATGCGGCGGCGACGGCCGACGCGGTGTTTGTCATGGTTGATCTCGGGCACTTCGAACGCCACCGAGGACGGGTCGAGACCTGATCTGGATCGGCCATGAGCTCAGCCTCGAGGAGACCTTGGGGTTCACCCCGTTTGGCGGACGTCTAGGTCCTGCTACGAAAGTCGCTTGAGCCAGCGGTCGATGTTGGCGACGCTTATGGTCGCGACGTACCGGACTGCGAGTATGTCGCGCCTGACGCCCGGTCGATCTTCTAGCCCGAGTGCTGGCCTATCGCTGGCGCAGCCACTACGCCGAGAATGTACCTTCCGACAGTTATGTCGCTCGTGGCGCCGGTCGACCCGATGCGTCGACGGCCGGAATGACGGCGTGACGCCTCGGCCGAACGCCAAGGGTTGAAGCCGTCCTCGGCCGCGCACGAAACCGCCGCCGCGCAGCACCTTCCGGAAGACCACTCTCGAAGGCCTATCGACGGCCATTATTTGGATAGTTCGGCACTATCCAAATAGTATGGTCCCCGGCCCGCCATCGCCTCCGGCGCGGGGTCAACCTGGGCGCTGAATCTCTAGCAGCGGACCAACAATGGTTGCGACCCCTTTCATGCTGTTGCGCGCCACCAGTAGCGCCAGTATCTCTTCGGGTCGCTGGTGCGGGTCTGTGCGGCGTCTCGACAGCTCACGTAATGCGCGGAGCCCGGCTTCGGGGTGCGCAGCAACTGTGTTAGCCGCGAACTCTGCGGGCGAAACGACCTCGATGCTCGCTTGAGCCAGCACCTCTGCCGTATCGAATCCTGCGCGCCTGTCGTCGGTAACGATCGCATCGGCTTTACCGATAATGGCCGCATGAGCGACGTGTCCGTCGTCTTCGTCGCACAGACCGTAGTCATAGTTGCGATCTTTCGGGGCTTCAATCTCCGACCCGGGAAACGCGTGCCTCATCTGCTCAAAAAGTCGCTGCCTGCGGGACTCGCTGGACTGGATCCCGCGTTTGCGATCGAGTCCTGCAAGCACGTAATCCAGTTCGTAGAGAATGCCCGAACCCCACAGCGGGGAGTACGATTCCTCGGCCGCGAGCTGCAGGAGGAAGTCGCGCTGAAGACTTGGCACGAGCGCACAGGTGTCGAGGACGGCGCGATACATGCGGCTAGTCTCGCAGACACTGTCCGATCAACGTCTGCGTCGCGCCTCGGCAAGTAACGCATTGGCGTCGTCTTCGTTGATGTCCTCGAACGCCGCCGAGCTGTCAGTGATGAACTGGTTTCGCTTTTCGCGGAGCTGTTCGCGATAAGCGAGCACGTCTGCCAGGCGGAGCTTGCGCCGCGTAGCCGCTGGGACATGGGCCGCCAGTTCGCCATCGTCGATGAGCCGCACGATCGTCGGTCGGCTGAGGCCAAGAATCTCGGCAGCTTGCTGTGTAGAGATCTCCTGGTCGCGCGCCAGGATGCTGACCGACTGTCCGCGACTCAAAGCAGCGACAACCCCCTTGAGGATCCCGTACACCTGCTCAGTGAGCTCAACCCGGTCGCCCTCACCCGCACCAGCTAGGAAGAATGCCGGCTTGGGAACAGCTCCATAGCGCTCTTCATGTCGCTCGATGAAACTGCGGACCTCCGCCAACTTCTCAGCATTGTCAGGCTCAGGGCTAACAACATTCGAAGATGCAGCGCTCACTCGTCCCACCTCCTCGCCGATCAGGATGACCCAACCACCATAGCGCAATTACGAAAGTTGCGAAAGGTTCTCCGGTGCCAGGATGACGCCGAGCTTCATTTGACACCTCACTCCAGACGACACGAGCTGAGTGGTTGGACCGACCCGCACTGACCGACGCCGATAATTTATCTTATGACATTTTCGCAGGTCAGACAGCATAAATTTGGTATCGGCGTCACTGCACTGAAGGTACCGTCAGCGCTTCCTTGATGCAATCACACGTCAGCCAGCGTCTCGGGCCGGCAGAGCCGAGATACGTCCGAATTGCAGTGCCCAACCCGTCACCGCTCCCCCGCACCGGTCGTACCCCCATCGTCAGGCAATCAACTCTCACTGCAACTGGAGGCTAGTTCAGGGCTGGGCAGGTAGCCGCGATTCGCTGGGCGCGCCGGAGAGGTCCGGGGCGATCCAGTATTCGGATCGCGATACCTCCGGTGAGTCCCAGATCATGGCAGAGCGCGACACATGGCGATCCCGCCGGACAGAAGGGGTGTCCGCGTGCTGCCGTTCCATGAACCCAGCCGCATCCGCAACATATGGGGTCAGGAAACCTACTCCCACCCATATGTGGTTGTGGATAACTTCATGTGTTGGCAGTCGTTTGTCGGGGGCAGGGCCTAGACTATGGCGTGAAGCACACAACCTCGGCACCTCGCCGAGATGGGCGAAGTATGCCGAGGCTGGTTCTACTTTGGACGGTAGGCCACCAACACTACTCGCTTTCCACGTGCTTCTGTAAAGGCCCACGCGGGCAATGGAGGCCAGCGATGCCAGCACGGAGCGCAAGAACAGGTCGGTACGTCAGCCTTAAAAAGACTGCACGAAATCCTCGGAGCACCGTTGTGTCTGTTCACAGATCAAGCAACGGCCGTGGCTATCGAAGCGCCGTCACAGGGCGGTTTGTCAGTAGAACCACCGCCCTGCGGAACCCCGCCACCACAATCCGCGAGGGCGGTAGTTGAGGTGCTCCACCCTAGCCTCGACAGAAGAGCCGCAACCAATGTGAAGAGCGAAGCGGTATCGACCGGCGTCTGTCTGCAGCACATCCTCATCCGCTCCTCGACTGCTCCATGAACTACGCCTTTACAGAGACGAAGTCATCTCAGACAGCCCGGCAACTGGTGCTCCTACCGGCACGGACGCGCGACGTTCTTCGCATTAGCGATGGCCTCGTCGCGTTAATAGATGTGCTCGTCACCGTCTGTCACGCCCTCACAGACGATGCAGATAAACGTCCCTGGCAGGAACGCTTGGGTGATGTCTTCCAGGATAGATACAAGGACCTGGACGCACTCGGCGTCGCCGATGAGCTCAACCGACTTCAGTCCGTCTTGGAAGAAGGTGATGCCCGGGAATGGGCGCGGAGGTTCCGATCATCTTCAGCCAAAATGTTCCTTCGGCGGTTGCTCGGCGCGAAACTCGCGGATGAGTTAGAACGCGCAGTGCTCGAGGATGCGGCCGTTGTTACGGCTGCCGTACGACGGGGCGTGCGACTCCTCATGCCCTACTCCGTCGCGATCGAAGATGCCATCTCGATGCTCACCCCAGCCGATCTATCCCAGAGCAACCTTTCAGGTGCCGAGGCGAAGCTTCTGAGCGCGGTGATTGAGATCGATCGATTGCTGGGCGAGCAGGTGGTCCAATGGCTCGGAATAGATAGTGAGACGATCAGTATCGCCAGCTCCGCGCCGTTCAGCTCGAAGGATGTGGAGCAACTTACGTTGGACTTCCGGGCGTTCGTCAGCGCCGACTCGAGCAACCAGATCGCGCGGGTAAACGCCAGTCTTGTGCGGAAGGTTCGGGGTGCGCGGCAAGCGCTAGACCACTCTGTTGATGGCGTATCACAGGCGGCAAACTCAATCGTCGAACTGATCGATCGCCTACTTCGCGAGGCAATGCCCAAGGATGTAGTGCTCGCGTGGCTGCAAACAAACTTCAGGAATGACGGCCCCTACGTTCGCATTAACGATTCGGGCGAACGAGTGCCAACGAAACGCGGTGAGGCGCTCTGCTTCATATTTGGCGCTTCGCCGATCCGCCGCGCGGAAGGCGCCAGTGCGGACGAGGTTCCCGCTCTACACGATGCGATTGCGCTTTCCCTAGTCCGAGCTCGCTCATCACTCCAAGCCCTAAAGCATGCTGATGATCCAACGGAAAATGAGACGGCATCTTTGCGCAACATCTTGGCGGCCGTCGAGGGAGCGCTCCTGATAAGCGTAAAACTGGGTTTAGCGTCGCGAAACCCAGCCGAAGCCGACGCGGTAGTCGACGCGATGTCCTTGGATAACCAGACGGGCAACTACACCATCCCTGAGGCACTCGGATAGTTCCACCCGTGGCAGCTGTCGCATATAGGACCGTTTACGACACGCCCCGCTCCCCTGCCGCCAGCACCACCGATACGTGTGTCAGAAGTCGTGTCCGCAACCAGCGTTTCATCCGCTGAGATGTCGGTGGGTTCTGAGACGATCAGCCCATGAGCGAGCTCATCGGCTACGCGCGAATCTCCACCGGCGATCAGCACACCGACCTGCAGCGGGATGCACTGCAGCAAGCGGGATGCTCACGCACCTTCGAAGACGTCGCCAGCGGCGCGAAGACGGACCGCCCGCAGCTCGCCGCGGCCCTGGATTACCTGCGCCCCGGTGACACGCTGTGCGTGTGGCGACTGGATCGCTTGGGCCGCTCCCTGCCGCATCTGATCGACACGGTCACCACACTCGAGCAGCGCGGCGTGGCGTTCCGCTCGATCACCGAAGCCATCGACACCACCAGCGCCGGCGGCCGGCTCGTCTTCCACTTCTTCGGCGCCCTGGCCTCCTTCGAGCGCGAACTCATCGTCGAACGCACGCACGCCGGCCTCGCTGCCGCCCGCGCGCGCGGACGAGTAGGAGGCCGCAAGCCGAAGCTCACCGGCCACAAACGCACTCTCGCGCTGCAGCTCTACGACGCCAAGGAGCTGACCGTGCAAGACATCGCTGCATCGCTCGGCGTCTCCCGAGCGACCATCTACCGCGCGGTCGATGACCGCAACAAGGCAAAGGACCTCCCGGCCGCATGAGCAGCGTCATCGACACCCCGGCGCTGCGCAAAGCACGAGGGGCGTTCTTCACCCCCCGCCCGATCGCCGACTACATCGCCGCGTGGGCACTGGCCGGCCAACCCGACTCCATCCTGGAGCCGTCCTGCGGCGAAGCGGAATTCCTACACGCCGCCGGCGCCCAGGCCGCCGCGGCCGGCCGCGAAGTGCAGCTGCGCGGCGTGGAGCTGCACCCCGAATCCGCCCGCCGCGCCGAAGCGTCCCTCGCCGCTGAAGGCATCGCGGCGCGGATCGTCCCCGGCGACTTCTTCGACATGCCGACCGAACCGCGCGCGGACGCGGTCATCGGTAACCCCCCGTTCGTGCGGTACCAGGACCACGCCGGGTCCGGGCGCGCGAAGTCTCGCGCGGCCGCCGCGGCGGCCGGTGTCGAGCTGAGCGAGCTGGCCTCGATGTGGGCCGCCTTCACTATTCACGCCACTGGCCACCTCAACGACGGCGGCAAGCTCGGCCTGGTCCTGCCCGCCGAGCTGCTCACCGTGAACTACGCGGCGCCGGTCCGCGAGTACCTGCTGACCCAGTTCGCGACCGTGCAGCTCGTCGTGTTCGCCGAACGGGTCTTCCCCGACGCGCTGGAGGAAGTCGTCCTCGTCCTGGCGTCGGGCTACCGCAACGGGCCCTCGAGCTCGTTCGAGCTGTTCCAGACCTGCAACGCGGCCACCCTGGCCACCCTCGGTGAGGGCCGCATCTGGCAGCCCGACGCCAACGGCGGCCGCTGGATGGCCTCCCTGCTGAGCCCCGCCGCGGCGGCCGCATACGACGCGGCCACCACCGGACCACTGTTCGCGACCCTGCACGACTGGGGCGAGACCTCCCTCGGCGCGGTCACCGGCAACAACAAGTACTTCGCCATGACAGCCGACGAAATCCGCCGCCGCAGACTCCCCGCCACGGACTACGTCCCGCTCTCCCCACCAGGAAGCCGCCACCTGCGCGCGCTCGACCTGACCCGCTACCGTCTCGACGCGCTACGCGACGCCGGCGCCGCCACCTACCTGTTCCGCCCTGCCGGCGAACCATCCAAAGCCGCGCTACGCAAGATCAAAGAAGGCGAACGCGACGGCGTCCACCAGGCCTACAAGTGCACAGTCCGCACGCCGTGGTGGCGCACTCCCCTGCTCGCCGCGCCGGACATCTTCGTCACCTACATGAACTCCGACACCCCCGCACTCGCCACCAACTCCGTCGGCGTGCACCACCTGAACTCCGTGCACGGCCTCTACCTCCACGAGCACGCCCAGAAAGACGTCGCCCGTGAGCTCCTCCCCCTCGCGGCACTGAACTCCCTCACCGCCCTCGGCGCGGAAATCGTCGGCCGCGCCTACGGCGGCGGGCTGCTGAAGCTCGAACCCCGCGAAGCAGACCGCCTCCCCGTCCCCGGGCCCGACCTTCTCGCCGACGCCGCGGACGCGTTGCGGGCGATCAAACGTTCCGCGCAGCGCCACCTTCGCGAAGGACACCGCGCCCAAGCCGTCGCCCTCGTCGACGACGCCCTGCTCATCGGCGCCCTCGGGATCAGCGAAGCAGACCTCGCCACGATTCAGCAGGCCCGCGAGCTGCTCGGGCACCGGCGCGTCACCCGCGGCAAGAAGGTCGCGCCGTGAGCCGCCCGGACGTCTTCAGCGACTTCGAGCCCATCCTGCACGCAGCCCACCTCGATACCCCCTGGATGGGGGATCCGCCCACCTACAGCCCGGACTTCGACCTGCTCGTCGAGCTCCTGCGTGTCCCGCTGGCGGGCGCTGCGAAAAGTGAATCGGGCCGGTTCGCCAAGGCCATCGACGCGTGGCTCGCCCATGAGCTGCGCCGCGCCGGATTCGCCGCGGACTCGGTCTGGCCCCGCCTCACCAAGCCCCGCGTGCTGAGCACCGACATCTCCACCCTCATCGACGTCATCAGGCCCAAGACGCTTGGGGCGGTGATCGCCGAGAAGGTTGCCGCGCTGCCCTCGGTCGGCCCCACCGACGCGAAGTTCCTCGGGCGCGCCTACGTCAAGCAGGTCGACGTCGCGATCGCCAGCTGGGCGACCGGCCCCGAGCTGCTGCTATCCACTAAGGCCATGACGAGCTCGTTCGGCAAGAATCTGCCCAACCGGTTCGAGGAAGCCTATGGCGACGCCGCGAACCTGCGCGAGCGGTACCCTCTCGCCGCCGTCGGGTTCCTGTTCTTGCAACGCGCCACCATCCTGCGCGAGGAACCCGCTGCGTACGAGCGGACCGTGGACATGATGCGCAAGCTCCGCGACACCGGCAAGGGCGCCGGTTACACCAGCACCGGACTCGTCCTCGTCGACTACGACGACACCGGCAGCACCGTGGCCGTACGAAACGACGACGTCCCCGCCGACCTGCGCGCCGGCACCTTCCTCGAACACCTCATTGACCACATGCTCGACGTAACACCCATCGTTCACCACGTCCACGCACGCGAAAAACGCCTCAACCGCCCACTGGCAACCGATCTCGACGCCGACGAGCTGCCCTCGTAGGTCGGTCTGACGCTTGAAGCACCACCCCAGTCGAGTGGCGTCGCCAGAAATGTCCGGCCGCGCCGATATCCTTGGTTCTTGCCCGTCCGCGGGGACGTGGTGCGGGGTCAAGGGTGCGTGATGGTTGATGAAGCGGCGGTCGTCGAACAGTTCCTCGAGCTGGCTCGGGGCACAAGCAGCTCACTGATCAACTTCCTGCCGGCCTTCGAGGACGCAGTCACAGTTCCCGGGACGTCGACTCTCGTGCGGACGCACTTTCTTGCGCACGACGCCAACGGGACTCCTGCTGTAGAGCAACTCGCAGGAGCGATGGCGTCCGCCACCATGGATTTCTGCATACCGCGTTCGAAGATCGAACGCGCGTTCGCAGAGTACGAGGAGACTCGGTCGACCGCGGCCATCATGGGCCTCGATGAGCAGGCCCGCAACTTGTTCGTGAAGTCGGAGGGCTCAGGAGAAGGCGGCGAGCTCCTCCTGTTCCTGCTCATGGAACGTGTGCTACAGCGACCGCAGCTGATCTCGAAGATGGCTCTAAAGACGAACACCGAAGTGCATGTTCACGGCTCCGACGGCATCCACGCGAGTTTGGCGGATGACGAGGTTCTGGACATCCACTGGGGAGAGTCGAAGCTCTACAAGTCGAGCTCGGAAGCGTTCCGCGCCTGCTTCGAGAGCATCGCCCCCTACCTCCGGCCCGATGGAGACTCGCGCCGGAAGCAGGACCTGCTCCTGGTGCGCGATCACCTCAACGTCACTCAGATCCAGCTGGCGGCCCATCTGCTCGAGTACTTCGACGAGACGAACCCGAAGACTTTGAAGGTGCGATGGAACGGGGTCTGCCTGGTCGGCTTCAACCACGGCAACTATCCGAACATCGCCGTTCTCGACGAGGCCCAGCAGCAGGCAGTGTCGAAGGCAGTCAGCCGGTGGCACAAGACGGTTGGAACCCGGCTTGAGGAGTTCGAGATCGTCGGCGTGAACATCGACCTCTTCTGCATCCCCATGCCCGACGTCGCCGATCTGCGTGCTCGGGTCCTGAAGCGGATGGGGGCCAAGTGACCACCAGCACGGCGCTCGAGGAGATCGTCTTCGCCTCGCACAAGTTCAGAGACGTGCTCGAGTCCGCTCGCAAGCTGACGGTCAGTTCAGAGTTCACGACGGTGGAGTGGGATGAGGAGACCCCCTCGATCGATTGGGGGTTCGCCTTGCTCTACGCCAGCGCGATCACGTCGGCTCAGTCTGAGCGCGCCCAGTCCGCGGTCCTCCGAATCGCCACGGCGTGCATGCTGTCCTCGGATGCGGAGGCCGCTCACAAGGCGGCCGCTGCCGCGTTGCTCGAACGCAGCGGCAACCACATGGCCGTGGAGCTGGCGGAGTCCCGGGCTCGGCTGCCGGCCGACGCCTGGCGACGTCTGCCGGGTGCGCTCCGGATGGAGGTCGTCCGAAGCCGTATCGACTACTCCGTCCGCCTCTCCGACGGCCGTGTGCTGCCGGTCAATCCGTTCCAGGGGAAGTTCTGGGAAGCAGTAGAGACGAACGACTGGCTGAGCGTGTCGGCTCCGACCTCCGCTGGGAAGTCCCGCATCATCAGGGAGCACTTCTTGGAGGTCGCGCGCCAGGCGGGCCCGTTGACGCTCGTCTATCTCGTGCCGACGCGCGCCCTGATCGAGGAAGTCTCGCGTGATCTCCGGCACGAGGTGCCGTCGGACGTCGACGTCTTCACCATGCCGTGGGACCCCGACCTCGCGGAGTCGTCACGGACGGTCCTGGTCGTCACGCAGGAGAGGCTCCACCTGGTGCTGGAGCTCCTTCCGTCTATTAGCGTGGACCTCCTCTTCGTCGATGAAGCGCAATCGCTCGCCGGTGACGCACGGGGAGTTCTTCTCCAGCACGCGATCGAGCGCACCATTCGGCGCAGCCCAGAGGCGCAAGTGCTGTTCGCCAGCCCCTTGAGCTCCAACCCGGAACTGCTGGTCGAAGACGCGCCCGCCGACCGGCGCTCCGACTCGTTCGTCTCCGAGACGGTCACCGTCAATCAGAACCTCCTATGGGTCGAGCACATCAACCGGAAGCCTAAGCGCAGAGCCGTATCCCTGGTGTCGGACGGTAACAGTCACAGAGTCGGCGAACTCGTGCTCGCCCAACGCGCGACGACCGTGCCAATGCGCATCGCACTGGTGGCTCATGCGCTGGCCGGAAACACCCCAGGGAACGTCATCTACGTCAACGGCCCGAGCGAAGCCGAGAAGGTCGCGAAGGCGGTCTACGAGCAGCTCCCGACCTTGGCCGAAGCTGACACGGAGATCGACGATCTGCGGGACCTGATCCAGACCGCGGTGCACAGCAAGTACTTGCTCGCCGACGTGTTGGCCCGGCGGGTGGCCTTCCACTACGGGAACATGCCGCTGGTGGTGCGAACGGAGATCGAGCGCCTCTTCGGAGAAGGCAAGATCCATTACCTGATCTGCACGTCGACGCTGCTGGAGGGCGTGAATCTCCCCTGCCGGACGATCTTCATGCGCAACCCTCAGAAGGGGCCCGGTAATCCGCTCCGCGAAGGCGACTTCTGGAACCTGGCGGGACGCGCCGGGCGCTGGGGCAAGGAATTCACAGGCAACGTAGTGTGCATCGACACTGACGATGAAAGCCTGTGGCCCAACCTGCCGCGAGTGCGAAAGCGTTCACAGATCACCCGAGCAGTCAGCACGGGGCTCGACGACGCGTCGGGGCTGCTCGCCTTCGCGCGTTCCGTCGATGAAGTGCACGACGACAGCGCCGCTGAAAGCCTGTTCGCATACCTGTGTTCGCGGCACCTTGCCGGCGAGTCCATCCAGTCCCTTCTCGATCGTATTCCTCTGGAATCGGAACGAAGCGAGGTCGAGTCCGCGGTCGTACGCGCGGCGACCGATCTCACGATCCCCGTCGAGATCGTCACTCGGCACACTGGGATCGCGCCCATCTCGATGGAGCGGCTCTTGGATAGCTTCCGGCGATCCGGGAAGACGCCGACGGAGCTCGAATTGCCACTCCCCGAGGAACCCGATGCTCGAGCCCGATTCCAAGAGGCGCTCGTGCGGATCGGCGCAACGATGACAAGCGTCTTCGGCGCGCCCCGCTCTGGGGAGGATCGTCGCAAGTGGCAACTCGCGAACCTCGTCGTCAACTGGATGAAGGGCATGCCCCTCTCTCGGTTGATCGATCAAAGGCTCTCGTTCAACGCGTCGCTCACCTCCGCGAGGGCGATCCGAGACGTCATGCGAGACATCGAATCGATCGCAAGGTTCCATGCGCCGAAGTACCTCGCCTGCTACGCCGATCTGCTCGAGGTGTACTCGACTGAGCTCGGGTTGGAAACCGCTACTCGACCTGATTACGCGATGATGCTCGAGCTCGGCGTCTCCCGCACGAGCGAGGTCGTGCTCATGTCGCTGGGTCTGTCCCGCACAGCAACCATTGCCCTGGCCGACTTCATCGGAGTCGACGAATGGTCACGTACGGAGGCCCTGGCATGGCTCGCCGCTCAGAATTTTGACGGGCTCGGAGTGCCGGTGCTTCTTCAACGCGAGATAGCCGATGTGCTCGAAGTTATGATGCGGCGCACCGAGACCGAGACCGAGACCGACTAACCGTCTCGTATCGAGAGGCATCCAGTTCAAGCATCTGGATCGGTGAGTCAGCCATCACCGGTCGCCGCGAAGTCGCGACGAACTTCTGCGCTGATCGACCGCATCGTCCACCACGCCGACGTCATCGCCCTTAAAGGCGCCTCCTACCGGCTCCGCGACCGAGGCATCGACCCCCTGCCCAGCATCAAGACCGGGCAAGGCTCGCCAGACTGAAACTGTCCACTTTTCGAGCGCCGTCGAGACCAAAATGCCGCGAACTTAGTTAGAGACCCATGCGTGTGTCGCAGGCTGCACACTTGACAGCCGACAGCGTGCAATTCAATCCGCACGAGGACCAGTCACGACATCTATGGCACTCTTCTCGCTCGTGCTCTTCATCTGCGTATTGGAAGCATGAGTTGCAGACCCAACGTGTGTGCGCCCAAGGGCTCGAGGGGTCCCTGACAGTCTTGGCGTGGAAATTCCCACGTACGGTGTAGGAACCCCACGTCGTGGAAGTAACCCCATCTCCTGTAGCGAGCACCCGCTCGGCATAGTCACGTGTCGCCGCTTCAACGGCGTCCCGTTCGGTCAAGTCCCGTGGGGTGGTGTACGAGGTTGATCCCTCGGTTGGGCGTGTCGGTTAGGCCGTGAGGGCCTGGAGCTCGGGTTCGGTCACCTCCTCGGCATCGGCGGTGGGGTCGACGGCCTGGGATCG
>NZ_WBKP01000053.1 GCF_009602465.1 Cumulibacter manganitolerans
GATGCTCTTTTCGAGGAGATCGCCTTCACGGGCCTAGCCTGGACACATGACCGCACGCATCGACGCCGTCCGCGGCGGCGACGCGGGCGCCGAGCTGACCGGCGGCCGGGTCCAGCTCGCGGGCGCCCGGCCGGACCTGGGCGCGGCGACCGCCGCGCTCGAGCGCATCGAGCGGACGCTGGCCGAGCACCCGTGGTCGGCGCCGGAGCAGCGCGAGCTCGAGGACGCCGGTCTCGGCCCGCGTCAGCTCGCGGCGGCCACCCGGCTGGGCCGGATCATCCGGCTGCCCGGCGACATCGTCCTGCTGCCCGACGCGCCGGCCCGCGCGATGCGCGAGCTCGCCGCCCTGCCGCAGCCGTTCACCACCAGTGACGCCCGGCAGGCGCTCGCCACGACCCGCCGGGTCGCGATCCCGCTCCTGGAGCACCTGGACGCCCGCGGCTGGACCAGGCGGCTCGACGGCACCCATCGCACCGTCGTGCGCTGACAATCTGGCGGCGCGCTCCACGCCGCGGATCCCGTCGCCGGCGGTGGGTTCTACCCCGCTCTCGCGCCGATAGCGGGGCAGAAGCCACCGCGAGCGCGAGGCATCCGCGACGTTGAGATATCGCATTCCATCGATACAGCGGCGAGTCGCCTCGGGACGGCACCGGTTGTTCATCTTCCCGGGCGATAATCGCTAGGCCCCTTCCCCCACCGACCAAGGCACCGATGTCCACGTTGCTGCGTAGCGCCTTGCGCACCCCCGAGCGAACCCTCGTCGACGTGCTGCTGGCTACCGCGAAGGCGCACCCGGGCAAGGCGGCGCTCGACGACGGTGACTCCGTGCTGTCGTACGCCGAGCTCGTCGAGCAGGCAGAGCGGGTCGCGGCCGGGCTTCACGAGCGCGGCGTACGTCGTGGCGATCGGGTAGGCGTACGGATCACCTCCGGCACCAGCGAGCTCTACCTGGCCATCATCGGCACCCTCCTGGCCGGCGCCGCGTACGTGCCGGTGGACGCCGACGATCCCGACGAACGCGCCGAGCTGGTGTTCGGGCAGGCCCAGGTCGGCGTGGTGCTCGACTCGGTCGCCGTGGTCCGAGAGCTGCTCGTCAGCGCCGCCGCGACGCCCGAGCCCTCGACGGCGGACGACGACTGCTGGGTCATCTTCACCTCCGGCTCGACCGGCCTGCCGAAGGGCGTCGCGGTCACCCACCGCTCGGCGGCGGCGTTCGTGGACGCCGAGGCCCGGCTCTTCCTGCAGGACGAGCCGATCGGCCCGCAGGACCGGGTGCTCGCCGGTCTATCGGTCGCCTTCGATGCTTCGTGCGAGGAGATGTGGCTGGCGTGGCGGTACGGCGCCTGCCTGGTCCCGGCGCCCCGGGCGCTGGTGCGCACCGGCGCGGACCTGGGCCCGTGGCTCACCGCCCGCGAGATCACCATCGTGTCCACCGTGCCCACCCTCGCCGCGCTGTGGCCCCCGGAGAGCCTCGAGGACGTCCGGCTGCTGATCTTCGGCGGCGAGGCGTGTCCGCCCGACCTGGCTGCCCGCCTGGTCACCGCGCACCGCGAGGTGTGGAACACCTACGGCCCGACCGAGGCCACCGTCGTCGCCTGCGGCGCGCGGCTGACCGGTGCACCGCCGATCCGCATCGGGCTGCCCCTCGACGGCTGGGACCTCGCGGTGGTGGGCCCCGACGATCGGCCCGTCGCGCACGGCGAGCAGGGCGAGCTGATCATCGGCGGCGTGGGCCTGGCCCGCTACCTTGACCCGGCCAAGGACGCCGAGAAGTACGTCCCCATGCCGAGCCTCGGCTGGGACCGCGCGTACCGCTCCGGCGACCTCGTCGTCAACGACCAGGAGGGGCTGGTCTTCGTCGGCCGCGCCGATGAGCAGATCAAGCTCGGGGGCCGGCGCATCGAGCTGGGCGAGGTGGACGCCGCCCTGCAGCGGCTGGACGGGGTCCGCGGCGCCGCGGCCGCGGTCAAAACCACGCCGACCGGCAACCAGCTGCTCGTGGGGTACGTCGTCCCCGAGACGCCGCAGCGCTTCGACGCCAAGGCCGCCCGCGAGCGGCTCACCGAGGAGCTGCCGGCCGCCCTCGTCCCGCTCATCGCGGTCGTCGACGACCTCCCCACCCGCACGTCGGGCAAGGTCGACCGCACCGCGCTGCCGTGGCCGCTGCCGGACGTCGTGGCGCCCGACGAGGCCCGCGAGCGGCTCACCGGGACGGCAGCGTGGGTCGCGGAGATGTTCGCGCAGGTGCTGGGCGTCACCCCGTCCGGTCGCGGCTACGACTTCTTCGAGGGCGGCGGCGGCAGCCTGACCGCGGCGCAGCTGATCAGCCGGCTCCGCGACCGGTTCCCCGAGGTCACCGTCGCGGACCTGTACGGCCAGCCGAGCGTCGGGGCGATGGCCGACTTCCTCGACTCGAGGACGCGTTCGCTGCAGCCCACGCTGCGCCGCGAGAGGGTCGAGCCGACCAGCCGCCGCACCCAGCTGCTGCAGGTGCTGCTGAGCGTCGCGATCAACACCATCGCCGGGTTCCGGTGGGTCGTGCTGCTGCTGCTGGTCACCAACATCGTCGGCGGCGTCGGCGGGATCGGCTTCCCGCACGTGTCGTGGTGGCTCGTCGGCGTCGCGGCGGCCGTCGTGCTCACCCCGTTCGGGCGGATGGCCGTCGCCGCCGCCGGCACCCGGCTGCTGCTGCACGACGTGAAGCCGGGCGTCTACGCCCGCGGCGGCCGGATGCACATCAAGCTCTGGGCGGCCGAGCGGCTCGGCGACGCCATCGGCGCGGTGAACCTCGCCGGCGCCCCGTGGATCGCCTACTACGCACGGGCCCTGGGATGCAGCGTCGGGCGCGACGTCGACCTGCACTCGCTGCCCCCGGTCACCGGGCTGCTGCGCCTCGGCAGGCAGTGCGCCGTCGAGCCGGACGTCGACCTGTCCGGCTACTGGATCGACGGCGACGCGTTGCACATCGGCGAGATCACCGTCGGCGCCGGCGCCACCATCGGCGCGCGGTCGCACCTGGCCCCGGGCGCGACGGTCGGCAGGGACTCCGACATCGCCGCCGGCTCGGCGGTGCTCGGGCACGTCCCGCCCGGCGAGTACTGGAGCGGCTCGCCGGCGCGGCGCAAGTCCCGCGTCAAGCACCCCTGGCCGGAGGAGCGCCCGTCGTCCAGCAGGCTGTGGGTGTCGGCGTACGCCGTCTCGTCGGTCGCCCTCGCGCTGCTGCCGGTCGCGGCCGCCGCGCTCGCGCTGCTGATCGTCGGCGTGCTCGTCCGCGACGACTCGACGTGGCGCGCGGTGCTGCTGCACACCCTCGTCGCGACCCCGCTCGCGGCGGTCGCGGCGTTCGCGCTGCTGGCCCTGCTGACGCTGGCCGCGGTGCGGTTCTTCGGGGTGTTCATCCGTGAGGGCACCTTCCCGGTGCGCAGCAAGGTCGGCTGGGCGGCCTGGGCGACCGAACGCACGCTGGACGCCGCACGCACCTACCTCTTCCCGATCTACGCGAGCCTGTTCACGCCGGTCTGGCTGCGGCTGCTCGGCGCCGAGGTGGGCAAGAACGTCGAGGCGTCCACGGTGCTGCTGCTCCCCCGGATGACGCAGATCCGCGACGGCGCCTTCCTCGCCGACGACACGATGGTGGCGTCGTACGAGCTGGGCGGCGGGTGGCTGCGCATCGACCGCGTCAAGGTCGGCAAGCGGGCCTTCATCGGCAACTCGGGCATCGCCGGCGGCGGGCACAACGTGGCCAAGAACAGCCTGGTCGCGGTGCTCTCGGTGGCGCCCACGAAGTCGAAGGCGGGCACCTCCTGGCTGGGCAGCCCCCCGGTCAAGCTGCGCCGCAACGCGCAGGACGTCGACGCGACTCGCACCCACAAGCCGACCCGCACCTTGAGGCTCAAGCGGGGTCTCGTCGAGCTGTGCCGGGCGGTCCCGGTCATGGTGACCGTCGGCATCGGCTTCGGCGTGCTCATCGGGCTGGCCGCCCTGTGGAGCACGCTCGGCCTGTGGGCCGCGGCCCTGCTGTCCGGCGCCGTCCTCGCCCTGGCCGGCGCCGTCGGCGCGGCGATCACCACCGTCGCGAAGTGGCTGGTGATCGGCCGGATCGGGCGCGTCGAGCACCCCCTCTGGTCGTCCTTCGTATGGCGCAACGAGGTCGTCGACACCTTCGTCGAGTTCGTCGCCGCGCCGTGGTTCGCGATGCCGGCCACCGGCACCCCGCTGCTGAACCTCTGGCTGCGGTCCATCGGGGCCACCATCGGCCGCGGCGTGTGGTGCGAGTCGTACTGGCTGCCGGAGGCCGACCTCGTCACGCTCGAGGCGGGGGCCACCGTCAACCGCGGCTGCGTGGTGCAGACCCACCTCTTCCACGACCGCGTCATGTCGATGGACACCGTGCACCTGGGCCGCGGCGCCACCCTCGGACCCAACAGCGTCATCCTCCCGGCGGCGTCAATCGGCGACGCGGCGACCGTCGGCCCGGCGTCCCTGGTCATGAGGGGCGAGGGGGTCCCGGCCGGATCGCTGTGGCAGGGTAACCCGATCGGCCCCTGGTCGAAGAACGCTCCCGAGCTGAAGGACTGATGTGCCCGCCAACCAGCCGCTGATCGGCGCCGACTCCGCCGGTGACGAATACACGCCGCGACGCGGCAACGGCGGCTACCAGGTCGACTCCTACTTCCTGGATCTGACCTACCGGGTCCCGTCGAACAACCTGCACGGGCTGGCGGTGATCGCCATCCGCACCACCGAGCCGCTGGACAAGCTCACCTTCGACCTGACCGGGCTGCAGGTGTCGAAGGTGACCGTCGGCGGACGCCGGGTGCGGCGCTTCACCGCCCGGTCGGGGAAGCTGGCCATCTGGCCGGCGGCCACGCTCGAGGCGGGGACGGCGCTGAGCGTCGAGGTGCACTACTCCGGCAACCCGCGCCCGACCCGGACCCCGTGGGGGCTGCTCGGCTGGGAGGAGCTCACGAACGGCGCCATCGTCGCCAGCCAGCCCACCGGCGCCTCCACCTGGTTCCCGTGCAACGACCACCCCTCCAGCAAGGCCAGCTACCGGTTCCAGATCACCACCGACGCGCCGTACACGGTCGCGGCGAACGGCGCGCTCGTCTCGCACCGCACGCACGGCTCGATGGCGACCTGGGTGTACCGGCAGACCGAGCCGATGGCGAGCTACCTCGCCACGCTCTACATCGCCCAGGCGCCCTGGTTGCGGCTGCCGGCCGACGGGCTCGCCGTCCGCCAGTCCGCCGTCGTCCCGGCCGCCCTCCGCCGCCGGTTCGATCACGACTTCGCGCGCCAGAGCGAGATGATCGCGCTGTTCTCCCGGCTGTTCGGTCCGTACCCGTTCGGTGACTACAAGGTGCTGGTCACCGAGGACGTGCTCGAGATCCCGCTGGAGTCGCAGGGCATGTCGACGTTCGGCAGCAACCACGTCGACGGTCGCGGCGGGTCGGAGCGGCTGATCGCCCACGAGCTCGCGCACCAGTGGTTCGGCAACTCGGTGGGCCTCGCGGCGTGGCAGCACATCTGGCTCAACGAGGGGTTCGCGTGCTACAGCGAGTGGCTCTGGTCCGAGCACAGCGGCAAGCACTCCGCCGAGGACCTCGCGCGGCTGCACCACCGGCGCCTCAGCACCCTCGCGCAGGACCTGCTGCTGGCCGACCCGGGCCCGCGCGACATGTTCGACGACCGCGTCTACAAGCGCGGCGCGCTGGCCCTGCACGCGCTGCGCAGGTCCGTCGGCGACGCGGCGTTCTTCGACCTGACGCGCGAGTGGTGCCAGCGCCACGCGTCGGCGACCGTCACGACGCCGCTCTTTCTCGACCTCGTCCACTCCCGGCTGGGCGAGGCGGCCGTGGAGACGTTGCGCCCGTGGCTGTACGCGGCGCCGCTTCCGGAGCTCTAGCCCCTACACGTGCGTGGTGGGTGAGGCACCGCCGCCGGTCTCCTGCGCCAGGCGCGCCCGGCGGCGTTGCTCGGCGCGATCGCGCAGCACGGTGTCCTGACGCACCCGCCGGCTCTCGCCGACCAGCGCCCGGTACTTGCGGGCGTTCTTGTCGCTGACCGCCGTGTCGCGCGGCGGCAGCTGCAGCGTCGTCTCGGCCTTGATGCCGGCCTGCAGCTCGCGAGCGCGTTCGACCTCGGCGTCGACCTCGGCCCCCAGCAGCATCGCGATGTTGGTCAGCCACAGCCACAGCAGGAAGACGATCACGCCGGCCAGCGAGCCGTACGTCTTGTTGTAGTTGCCGAAGTTGCCGACGTAGAAGCCGAATGCGACCGACGCGACGATCCAGGTCAGGATCGCGATCGCCGCGCCGAGGCTCATCCACCGGAAGCTCGGCTGCTTGACGTTCGGGGTCGCGTAGTACAGCAGCGCGACCATCAGGACGACGATGAACAGGATCACCGGCCACTTGGCGATGTTCCAGATCAGCACGGCCTGGCTTCCCAGGCCGATCAGGCTTCCCGCGCTCCTGGCGACTGGGCCGCTCATCACGGCGCCGAACAGCACCAGCACGGCACCGACCAGCAGAACCAGCGTCAGGAAGAACATCTGGAGGCGCAGCTTCACGACCGACCGGCCCTCGTCGACCTGGTAGATCCGGTTCATCGCGCGGCCGAACGCGCCGACGTACGCCGACGCGGACCAGACGGAGCCGAGGATGCCGATGACCAGCGCGAAGCCGGCCCCGCGTGACTCGGTCAGCTGCTTGATGATCGGCTCGAGGGTGTTGGCCGCGTCCGTCGGACCGACCTGGCTGATGACGTCCAGCACCGCCTTGGTCGTCGACGGGCCGTCGGAGAAGACGCCGAGCAGCGAGATCAGCGCCAGCAGGGCCGGGAAGACGGCCTGCACCGAGTAGTAGGTGAGCGCGGCGGCGAGGTCGGTGCACTGGTCGCGACCGAACTCGCTCAGGGCGCGCTTGAAGCCGGCCTTCCAGGCGGCCTTGCGCAGCTGGCGCGGAGACTCCGGCTTGCGTTCGTCGTTCGGGGCGGGCGCCGTGCGCGCCTTCTCCGCCGCTTTTCCTTCTCTGGCCACGTCACTCCCTGGGTCGCGCGGGCAAGGTCCTCACCTTTCTACCGCAGCGGCCGGCCCCGCCGAGGGGAAACGGCGGTTCAGCCCTGCCCCGGCACGACGCCGGCGACCTCGTCGACGACGAACAGGCCGCCGCCGCCCGCCTCCGGCAGGTAGCCGACGACGAGCCTGTCGGCCACGACGATCTGCAGCGTGCCGTCGAGGCCGGCACTCCACTCAGCGAGCCGGGGGGCGTCCTTGATCAGGCCGACGAGAGCGGTGATCCCCGCCTTCGGCTCGGACGCCGGCAGCGCCCCGCCGTACTGCAGGGCGAGGCCGGTGGGGGGTTGCTGGACGGTCAGCAACGCACCGGCCTGCGAGCAGATGCCGACCGAGCAGCTCCACCCGATCTTCGCCAGCGCCCCGTCGACCTGATCCACCGACGGGAGCCGCTTCTTCTCGCCGGTCGAGTGCACCGGCGGCGTCGAGGTGGAGCGCCAGGTGGCGAGCGAGTCGAAGCAGAAGTAGGCGCTGGTCGAGTCGTGCGTGCACGCGGAGAAGTCCTGGCCCGGGGTGACGACGGCCGCGACGCGGTTGCCGAGCGCGACGCTCTCGCCGCTGTCGGGCTCGGAACCGCCGGCGCTGTGGTCGTGCTCGGCGTGGGTCAGCGAGCGCGTCTCGGAGGTGTATGAGGACACCCGTCCCTCGCGGTCGCTCTGCAGGAATACGATCGCCAGCTCTCCGGCGTGCTGCCGGTAGCAGGCCAGCACCGCGTGGCTGGTGGAGATCTTGCCCGCGGTGCACGTCAGGTCGCGAGACAGGTCGGTCGCGACGGCACGCGCCGGCGACCCGTCCGGACCGAGGCTGTCGTAGGGGCCGCTGTCGGTCAGCCGCGGGACGATCACGAGGGCGGCGACCACCGCGGCGACGATCGCCCCGCCGACCGCGATCAGCAGCCGGCGCGACCGGACGACGCGTGCTCGACGGGTGGAGCGCGACGGCTGCGGCTGGTCAGTCGGGGTGCTCACCGGTCCATCCTAGGTATGCCGCTCAGCCGCACCGGCCGATGACTGGCGAGCATGACGACGTACCCGGGGACCGGCACGCGGGTGAAGGTGACCGGGCGGTCGCCGAGGACTCCGGCGGGGATGCCCCAGCCGTCGGCGTGCCGTGCGACGAAGGACTCCGGCGGCGTGGTGAGGCCGGTGCCGACGAGCTTCAGCGCCGCCTCCTTGGCGACCCACACCTCGAGGACGGCGCGGGTTCGCTCGTCGCCGCGCATCGCGCCGAGCGCCGCCCGCTCGGCGCGGTGCAGGGCGACGTCCTCGATCCCGCCGCCCGACCCGAGCGCCTCGGCGTCGATCCCCACCGGCTCGGCGCTGAGCGCGACCGCGTGCAGGCCGGGCGCGTGGCTGATGCTGATGTGCCCGTCGGCGGCCAGCGGGCGACCGTGCGTCTCCGAGCCGCAGCGCGGGCACGCGTGCCGGACCGAGAGCCGGCGCCGCAGCTGCGCGAGCTCGGCGTCGTCGCACAGCAGGATCCGGACGTCGGGCACGCGGCTCACCGTACGGCACTGGGACAATCGTCCGGTGCTGATCCTGCTGCCGCCGTCCGAAGGCAAGACCGCGCCGCGGCGCGGCGCCCCCCTCGACCTCGAGGCGCTGTACCTGCCGGCCCTGGCGGAGGCCCGTGAGGCGGTGATCGACACGCTGGTGGAGGTCTCCGCGAGGGACGACGCGACGCGGCTGCTGAAGGTCTCGCCCGGTCTCGCCGACGTCGTGCGCGCCAACACCGGGCTGCGGACCGCGCCGGCGGCGCGGGCGGCGCAGATCTACACCGGCGTGCTCTACGACGCGTTGGACGTCGCCTCGCTCGATTCCGCGGCCCGGCGCCGGGCCGCCCGACGCATCCTCGTGTTCTCGGCGCTGCTCGGCCCGATCCGGCTCACCGACCGCATCCCGGCCTACCGGCTGTCCGGGTCGGTGACGCTCCCCGGTCTCGGGCCGCTCGCGTCGTACTGGCGGTCCCGGCTGCAGGACGCCATCGATCCTCGCGGCCTGGTGATCGACTGCCGGTCCTCGGCGTACGCCGCGATGTGGCAGCCACCGTCCGGCCGGCACCTGCCGGTGCGCGTCTTCCGGGAGGCCGGCGGCGAGCGGACGGTGGTCAGCCACATGGCCAAGCACACCCGCGGCCTCGTCGCTCGCGCGCTGTGCGAGGACGCGGCCGATCCGCGCCGCCCCGGTGATCTGGTCGAGCTGCTCGGCGCCTACTTCGCGAGCCACGAGGTGGCCACCGCTGCCGGCGCGCCGGTCGACGTCCGCGTCGAGCTGGGCGAGGGCACCGTCGACGTCATCACGTCCTGAGCACTACTTCTTGGCGACCGGCGGTGCCGTGACGGCGGCCGTCGCCACCAGGGACGCGGTGCCCTTGGCCGACAGCGCGCCGGCCGACGTGAGCTGGATGCCCTTGTCGGCGGTGCGCCGCAGCAGCTCCGGGAGCGCCCGCACCTCGACCTCACGCCGCGCCCGCAGTGCCGCAGCCGTGGCGGTGTGCGGGGCGAGCGCGCTGTGGCCGATGCCGTCGTGCAGGCCGAGCACGTCGCCGGGCTGCAGGCTTTCGGCGACGTACTCGGCGACCCGCGCCGGCGACTGCTCGTTGCCCGGGCCACGCGCCACCGACCAGATGTAGACGTCGTACCCGAGCTCGGCGCAGATCCGGAACCCGGCGCCGCCGAGCTCACCGCGGGGAGGGCGGAAGCTGGCGAACGGGATCCCCGTGACAGCGCCGATCTCGTCCTTGCAGCGCACGATCTCCGCACGGACGGCGGGCTCGGCGAGGTAGGCAAGGTCGAGGTGGCTCCAGGTGTGGTTGGCGATCTCGTGCCCGGCGGCCACTATCTCCTTCAGCAACGACGGGTGCCGGACGCCGTTGTAGCCCAGCACGTTGAACGTCGCCGTCACCCCGGCCGCGGAGAGGGCGTCGAGGATCCGCGGCGTGAACTCCGGATCGGGGCCGTCGTCGAAGGTGATCGCTGCGACCGGCTCGGTGACCGGCACCGACCACACCACCCGCTGCGTCCCGTAGCGGGCGATCCGCATGCCGCTGTCGACCGACTCGGCGACCTCCAGCGCCGGTCCGGAGAGTCCCGCGCGCGGCGCGGTCGCGGACGGCTCGGCGCGACCGAGCGCGACGCCGGCGCCGGCGGCGAGCGCCGCCGCGGCGGACGCCGTCAGAATCTGGCGGCGGGAGATCTCGTGCATGGATCGAAGATATGGCAGTGAAGCGGCGCCGCCTACCGCCGAACAGCGGGGTCACAGCGGCGCCACAGGTGCGGCTAGACCTCGCCCAGGGTGCCTTCCACGTGCACGTTGCCCTCGGCCAGCCGGTAGGTGGCCCCGACGATCGCGAGCCGGCCGGAGTCGATCGCGTCGTTGACAATGCGCGAGCGGTCGTTGAGCAGCCGCGCGGTCTGCATGACGTGCTCGGCGCCTACCCGCTCGGGCGTGCTCTGCCCGTCCCCGGCGCCGATGGCTACGTTGCTCGGCAGCACGTGCTCCACGATGTCGCGGATGTACCCGCCCGGCAGATCGCCCGTGCTGACCGAGTCCATCGCCGCCTTGACCGCACCGCACGAGTCGTGACCGAGCACGACCACGAGCGGGATGCCCAGGATCTCCACGCCGAACTCGATCGACCCCAGCACGCCGGCGTCCACCACGTGGCCGGCCGTGCGGACGACGAACAGCTCGCCGAGGCCCTGGTCGAAGATGATCTCGGCCGCGACACGGGAGTCCGAGCAGCCGAGGACGAGCGCGAACGGGTGCTGAGCGTCCTTGAGGGCGGCGCGCTTCGTCGAGTCCTGGAAGATTTCGCTGTTCTGATCGCTCACGAAGCGCCCATTGCCATCGAGCATGCGCGCCCACGCTGCGGCGGGGGTCAGTTCCGACATACCTCGAATATCCCACGGGCGACCGCGGCGCCCGCGGGCGCCTCGGTCAGAAGCCGCTCGCCGGCAGCAGCGGGCCGCTGCGGCCGTCCTTGTCGAGGTGCCGGACGATGCGCTCGCTCCACAGCGCCATCTCGGTGATCTGGTGCGGCTCGAGGAAGTTCAGCAGGTGCTCGCGCACCCCGTCGACGTGCACGTGCGACGCCTGCGCCAGCACCTCGAAGCCGTACTCAGTGAGCTCGGCGAAGGTGCCGCGGGCGTCGTCCGGGCACGTCGACCGGCCGGTGAGACCACGAGCCTCGAGGCGGTTCATCTGGTGCGACAACCGGCTCTTGGACAACCCGGCGGACGCCGCGAGATCGGTCATCCGCAGCCGGCGCTGCGGCTCCTCGCTCAGCCGCACGAGGATGCCGTAGTCGGTCAGGGAAAGATCGTGGCTCTCGCTGAGCTCCCGGCCGAGCCGGTCCATCACCAGGCGCGATGCCAACAGAAAACCGCGCCACGCGCGCTGCTCATCCTGGTTGAGCCACTTCGTTTCCGTCATACGTAGATCCTACATCGGAATGGTTGATCATTCAACTTAATGCTCGGCGCTGCGGCCCTACCGCAGCACTCGGAGCTGGAAGGGGTAGTCGTAGTGCCGCCCACCGGCCGCCCGCAACGCGCCCTTGAGATGGCACCACGCGGCGACGACGAACGTGACTCCCCAGATCAGCAAGGCGACCGGGATGCCGACCAGCGTGAAGACCAGGATCCAGCCGATCACCTGCAGCAGCCAGAACGCGACGTTGAAGTTGAAGGCCCCGGCTGCGGCTCGCCGTACCGCCGGGTTGCGGTCCTTGTAGAGGGCCCACACGATCAGTGGACCGACGACGCTGAGCCAGCCGGCGCTGATCACGAAGGCGATCGGCGCGGAGAGGTGCGCGAGGATCTGCGCGCCTCTATCGGTGCCGTCGGCGGTGTCCACCGCGCGATAGCGCGGATCGTAGATCGGGCTGTGGGTCATGGGCCTTCCTCCGTTCGGAGCGGTGGGCGCGTGACGCGCTCGCCCGGTACAACGCGCGGCGTAGCCCGATCATGCCCGCCGCGGCCTCGGCTTGTCGCCAAGACGTCGCGAACGGGAGGGCGTGTCCACCCCGGGTGGACGACGTCCCTCGTGGGTGACGTTCCGGCGGGACGGCGTCAGCGGTCGTCGTCGGGATCGCGGGGCACCCGGCAGCACTGCTCGAGCCAGACACCCGCCAGCGCCAGCGCGGCGGCGAAGACCGCGCCCACGAGCGCGACCACCGTGTCCGCCTTGGCCACCGCGAGGGTGCCCCACTGGCTCCCGGCGTACGCCGCGAACCCCGCCCACAGGCCGGCCAGCGGCGCGCCCAGGTACCCGCTGGCCCTCGCCAGCGCGAGGGCACGGGCCGCGACGATCGGGTCGACCCGCTCGTCCCCGCGCCGGTGCTGGATGCGCGCGCGCAGCCGCACGCCGAAGGACGCCTCGGCGAGCGCGAGGATGCCGGCCCACACCGGCATGTACCAGCGCAGCCGAGGGATGTCGCCGTAGACGTTGCTCACGACGACCCAGCCGATGACCGCCGCGCCGACGAACAGCGCGCCGAGCGTCGACCGGTTCATGGGCCGCAGTTCCTCGCTCACAGCGCCACCCCGTCGAGCCGCTCGACCTGCTGCTGCGGATCGCCGCTCTCGAGGAGCCCGCGCAGCAGCGCGTCGACGGCTCCCTGCGGCAGCATCGCGTGCGGCTGGAGCTCCACCCAGGGGGCGAGGACGAACGCCCGCTCGTGCGCCCGCGGGTGCGGCAACGTCAGCTCCGGATCACCGCTCACGATGAGCATGCCCTCGCGGTCGTAGACCGCGATCACGTCGACATCGAGGGTGCGCGGGCCCCACCGGACCTTGCGGGTGCGGCCGGCCGCGCTCTCGCAGGCGCGGGCCACCCCGAGCCACCCGCCGGCCTCGAGCGCGTCGTCGTCCGCGATCAGCACGGCGTTGTGGAACGGCTCCTGCTCGACCCCACCCCAGGGCGCCGTCCGATAGACGCCGCTGGCGACGACCAGGCGGTCGCCGAGCCGGTCGACGACCGACCTCAGGTGCGCGATGCTGTCGCCGACGTTCGAGCCGATCGACAGGACGGCGATGGTCATGGCCGCTCCCGCCGGACCCGGACGGAGACGTCGGCGAACTGCAGCGGGATCGGCGCCTGCGGCTTGTGGACGACGATCTCGGCCCACTGCACGATCGGGTAGGCCAGCGCGACGTCCAGCAGCCGGTGCGCGAGCGTCTCGATCAGGTCGAGCGGCTCCCCGGCGACGACGGCCGCGAGTCCTTCGGCGAGCTCGCCGTAGTGCACCGTGCGGGTCACGTCGTCGGAGGCCGCTGCCTCGCTCGTGTCGAGGCCCAGGGTGCAGTCGACGACGAAGGGCTGGCCCGCTCGCTTCTCGTGCTCGTAGACGCCGTGGTAGCCGGTGACGGCGAGGCCGGTGAGCCGGATCTCGTCGCTCATGCGTGCCCCGCCTGCCAGGCGGCGGCGACCCGCACCGCGTCGAGGGAGGGACGCACCGCGTGAGCGCGCACCGCCCAGGCGCCGGCCGCGGCCGCGAGGGCGGAGATCGCGGTGGTCGCGTCCTCCCGCCCGTTCGGAGGGCGCGGGACGTCGCCGTCGGCGAGCAGCCGTCCGAGGAACGTCTTGCGGCTGGCCGCGATGAGCACCGGCAGCCCGGTGCGGACGAAACGCTCGGTGGCCTGCAACAGCGCCCAGTTGTGCTCCGCGGTCTTGGCGAATCCCAGGCCCGGGTCGATGATCAGCCGCTCGGGTCGGACGCCGGCCGCGACCGCTTCGTCGACGCGCCGGCCGAGCTCGGTCAGGACGTCGTCGACGACGTTCTCGTAGTGCGCGAAGGACTGCATCGTCTTCGCGTGCGCGCGCCAGTGCATCAGGACGTACGGCACCTCGAGCTCGGCGGCGGTCGGGTTCATCTGCGGATCGGCGAGGCCGCCGGAGACGTCGTTGATGATCGCGCACCCGGCGTCGACGGCGGCCCGGGCGACCGCGGCCCGGGTGGTGTCGACCGACGTGACGATGCCCTCGGCCGCGAGCGCCGCGATGACGGGCACGACGCGTGCCGATTCGGTGTCGGCGGCGACGCGTTCCGACCCGGGCCGGGTCGATTCACCGCCGACGTCGATGATGTCGGCGCCTTCGTCGCGCAGCGCGAGACCGTGTGCGATCGCATCGTCGAGATCGAGGTACCGGCCGCCGTCCGAGAACGAGTCGGCGGTCACGTTGAGCACGCCCATGACGAGCGTGCGCTCAGCCGTGGGAACGGCCCCGGGCCGCCCGGCACTCATCAGCGCCCCGCGGTCCCGATGAGGCTGAGCGCCTCGGCCCGGGTCCGGCTGTCGCGCTCGAAGATGCCCCGCACGGCCGACGTGATGGTGCGCGCGCCGGGCTTGCGGATGCCGCGCATGGCCATGCACAGGTGCTCGGCCTCGACGACCACGATGACGCCGCGCGGCTCGAGGGCCTGGACGATCGCGTCGGCGACCTGGGCGGTGAGCCGCTCCTGCACCTGCGGCCGCTTGGCGTACAGGTCGGCCAGCCGCGCGAGCTTGGACAGCCCGGTGATGCGCCCGTGCACACCGGGGATGTAGCCGACGTGCGCGACGCCGTGGAAGGGCACGAGGTGGTGCTCGCAGGTCGAGTAGATCTCGATGTCCTTGACCAGGACGAGCTCGCGGTGGTCCTCCTCGAAGGTCTTCGAGAGGACCTCGCGGGGGTCGACGTGCAGGCCCGCGAAGATCTCCGCGTACGCCCGAGCGACCCGGTCGGGGGTGTCGCGCAGCCCTTCACGGTCGGGGTCCTCGCCCACGGCCAGCAGCAGCTCGCGCACGGCGGCGGCGGCGCGGTCGTGGTCGACGCTCATCGGTCGTGCTCGCCCGAGGACTGCGGGTTGAGCCACTCGCTGGGGTACGCCGGCGGCACCGGCGGCTTGGCAGGCTCCTGGCCGGTCAGCGGGGCCGGCTGGATGGCGGGCAGCTGCACGGTGTGGTCCTCGTCGGCCGACTCGCGGTCGGTCGGCGGGTTGGCGTCCGGCTCGACGATGCCTTCCTTCTTGGCCTCGGCGAGCTCCTTGGGCGTCATGACCGGCGGCAGCGACTTGCCGTTCTTGCGGCGCCGGGAGCCGGTGAACGGGGCCATCGGGCTGCGCTTGGGCACGTTGGCGCAGATCCGGTTCATGTCTTCGGCGCTGAGGGTCTCCTTCTCCATCAGCTCGAGCACGATCTGGTCGAGCTCGGCGCGATGCTGCGTCAGGATCTCCCACGCCTCGTCGTGCGCGCGCTCGATGAGCTCGCGGACCTCGCTGTCGATCAGCGCGGCGACCTCGTCGGAGTAGTCGCGCTGGTGGCCCATGTCGCGGCCCAGGAACGGCTCGGACTCGCTGGTGCCGTACTTGACCGCACCGAGCTTGTCGCTCATGCCGTACTCGGTGACCATCGCGCGGGCGACGTGCGTGGCCTTCTCGATGTCGTTGGACGCGCCGGACGTCGGGTCGTGGTAGACCATCTCCTCCGCGGCGCGGCCGCCGAGCATGTACGCCAGCGAGTCGATCATCTCCGAGCGGCTCTGGCTGTACTTGTCCTCGGTGGGCAGGATCAGCGTGTGGCCGAGGGACCGGCCGCGCGGCAGGATGGTCACCTTGTGCACCGGCGCGCTGTGCGGCAGCGCCTGCGCGACGAGGGCGTGGCCGCCTTCGTGGTACGCGGTCATCTTCTTCTCGCGGTCGCTCATCGCACGGGTCTTGCGCTCGGGTCCGGCGATGACGCGGTCGATCGCCTCCTCCAGCGAGTCCTCGGTGATCGACGTACCGCCGGTGCGGGCGGTCAGCAGGGCGGCCTCGTTGATGACGTTGGCCAGATCGGCGCCGGTGAACCCCGGCGTACGCCGGGCGACGGTGTCGAGGTCGACCCCGGGCGCGATCGGCTTGCCCTTGGCGTGCACCCGCAGGATCGCCTTGCGGCCCTCGAGGTCGGGGCGGTCGACGGCGATCTGGCGGTCGAAGCGGCCGGGGCGCAGCAGCGCGGGGTCGAGGATGTCGGGCCGGTTGGTGGCCGCGATCAGGATGACGCCGCCCTTGACGTCGAAGCCGTCCATCTCGACCAGCATCTGGTTGAGGGTCTGCTCGCGCTCGTCGTGGCCGCCGCCCATGCCGGCGCCGCGGTGCCGGCCGACCGCGTCGATCTCGTCGACGAAGATGATGGCCGGGGCGTTGGACTTGGCCTGCTCGAACAGGTCACGGACGCGGGAGGCGCCGACGCCGACGAACATCTCCACGAAGTCCGAGCCGGAGATCGAGTAGAACGGGACACCGGCCTCGCCGGCGACCGCGCGGGCCAGCAGCGTCTTGCCCGTTCCGGGCGGGCCGAACAGCAGCACGCCCTTCGGGATCTTCGCGCCGAGCGCCTGGAAGCGGGCGGGGCTCTGCAGGAAGTCCTTGATCTCGCCGAGCTCTTCGATCGCCTCGTCCGCGCCCGCGACGTCCGCGAACGTGGTCTTCGGCATGTCCTTGCTGACCATCTTGGCCTTGGACTTGCCGAACTGCATGACGCCGCGGCCGCCGCCCTGCATGGAGTTCATGACGAAGAACAGCAGCCCCAGCAGGATGATGAACGGCAGCATCGAGATCAGGAGGCTGAAGAGCACCGATTCCTGGGTGACCGTGGTGTCGAACCCTTCGCCCTTCTTGGCGTCGGGGGACGTGCCCTGCGCGGCCTTGACCGCGTCGAAGATCTGCGCCGACGCGCCGGAGGGGTACTGCGTCTGGATCTTGGAGACCTTCTCCTCGCCCGCGCCGGTCGGGTCGATGGACTTCTTGAGCGTGATCTCGAGGATCTGCTCCTTGTCCTTGACGTTGACGGCCTTGGCGTTCCCGGACTCGAGCTGGCCGAGCGCTACCGACGTCTTGACGTCGGTGTAGTCGCTGCCGCCGCCGAACAGGGTGGAGAGGAGGATGGCGAACACAGCCGCGAGGGCCATGAAGAACCACGGCGACTTCATCATCTTGTTGTTCTTCATGCGCGTAGGCGCTGGCGTGGGCAAGCCCGTGCCTCCTGGGTGCTGGGATACTGATGCCGCGCACGCCCCACGGTCGAGGCGCAGTGCCGGAAGTTAGCACGGTACACCGGGGGACGTACCTTCATTGCAACGTCCGCTGCCCGCGAAACGTTCCATGGCGCAGCGGCGCCGGCCACGCTACGTCGTCGACGCGATGACCTCGCCGGACCATTGCCCGATTCGCTCCAGCGCCTCGCCGGCTTCCGGTAGGAACCCGAACAGCGGGAACACGTGCACCGAATCCTCGATGAAGAACCGCTCGACCGGCACGCCGGCGCTCTCGGCCGAGTCGGCGACCCGGCGCGCGTCGTCGTAGAGCACCTCACCGTCGGTCGCGGCGACGAACAGCGGGGGAAGCCCCCGCAGGTCGGCCAGTGCCGGGGAGACCAGCGGATCGGTCGGGTCGTGCATCTGGGTGTACTGCGCGGCCATCGCGGTCAGTGAATCGCGGTTGGCGGCCGGGTCGGAGCCGTCGTACGCCGAGATGCTGGGCGAGGCGAGGGTGAGGTCGGCGAAGGGGCAGATCGCGATGACGCCGGCCGGGAGCCGCTCGCCGGCCTGCCGCAGCGACAACGCGGTCGCGAGCGCCAGACCCGCCCCCGAGGACTCCCCGGACAGCAGGATCCGCTCGGGCGCCACGCCGGAGCGGACCAGGGCACGGTAGGCGTGCACGGCGTCGTCCAGCGCCGCCGGGTAGGGGTCCTCCGGCGCGCGCCGATAGTCGACTGTCACGGTGCGCCCGCCCACGGCCCGAGCCAGGCGCGCCGCGTACTCGACCGACCCGCGGGCCGACCCGATCACGTACCCGCCGCCGTGGAAGTGCAGCACCACGGGCGACCGGTCCGAGGCCTCCCCGACCTCGATCGCGTCGACGCGCCCAAGCTGGACGTCGCGGGTCGGTGTCCCCTCAGGCACCGGAAAGTGAGACAGCAGCAACCGGTCGTAGCCCTCGCGCATGCCGTCATGGCCGCGGGAGAGATCCTCCTGGGTGAACGCCGAGCGCCAGAGGTCGTACGCGCGCTGGCTCTCGGGGCGCTTCATCGCCGTGCCTTCGCGGGTGCCGGCGAGACCGACGACGTGGCCGGCGGGCTCGAGCACGGTCTTGGTGATGTCGTAGTCCATCACGAACGCCCAGGTGGTCTCCGCGAGCGGGTCGATCCGCATAGCGCCCTGGAACCGGCCGTTGCGGGCGCGGATCCGGTCGGGGTCGGACTCGTGCGTCATCTTCACCATCGCGCGAGCGCCGGCCTGCACCCGGCTGGTGCGCGGCCGGCGTCGCGCCTCGTAGTCCTGCAGAGCGTCGGCGACCGATGGCCATTGCCGATCGGTGAGGCAGTGCGCGAGCGCCCAGCCGTCCTCCATCGACTGGCATGCGCCCTGCGCGAGGAACGGCACCATCGGGTGCGCGGCGTCGCCGAGCAGGCTGATTCGGCCTCGCGTCCACCAGTCGATGGGGTCGCGGTAGTACATGCCGGTGATGAAGCCGTGGTCGATGGCCTCCAGCATGGTCTTGGCGCGCGGCTCGATATCGCGGAACGACGCCATCATCTCGTCCAGGTCGCCGGTCTCGTCCCACGACTCGCGATGGACCTCGTCGGCGGGCACCGAGGCCAGCACGCTGTACAGCTTCCCGGGGCGCACCCAGTAGGTGATCAGAGTGCGACCGGGCCCGAACCAGTAGTTGCCCGCCTCGGGGAGGTGGAGCTCGGCGATCCGGTCGGCCGGGATCAGGCCACGCCACATCAGGATGTTCGCGAAGTGCCGCGGCTCCTCGCCGCGCAGGGCGGCGCGCACGACGGAATGGATGCCGTCGGCCCCGATCACGGCGTCAGCGGTGACCCGCTCGCCGCCGGCGAGCTCGACCCAGGCCTGCTCGTCGTCCTGCCCGACGCTCACGACACGGGCCCCCGTCCGGATGACGTCGTCCAGCCCGCTGCGCAGGATGTCGATGAGGTCGGCGCGGTGGACGTTGTACATCGGGGCGCCGTACCGCCGGGCGGCCGCGTCGCCGAACGGGATGTACCAGACCTGCCGCCCGGAATGCAGGTCACGCATGTCGTAGGACTGCGGCTTGACGCCGACCGCGGCGACCTGGTCCTCGAGACCGAGCCCACGCAGCACGTGCACACCGTTCGCGGCGATCTGGATCCCTGCGCCGATCTCCCCCAGCTCGCGCGCCTTCTCCAGCACGGTCACGTCGATCCCGCGCTGCTGCAAGGCGCGCGCGGCGGTCAGCCCGCCGATGCCGGCGCCGACGATCACAACGTGGCGAGTAGGGCTGTTCACGGACATCGGCGTACCTCGTTCGACGGCTGCTGTGCGGTGGTGCAACGCACGCTACATCGTCGTCCGCTACCCCACGGTCGTCGAGCGAGCGGAGCCGAAAGGCGAAGCGACGTCGAGACGCCCCAAGCCGCCACGACAACTGGCCCGCCGCCTTCCGTCACGCCGCCACCCGCAGTCCGCCACCCCCACGGTCGTCGAGCGAGCGGAGCCGAAAGGCGAAGCGACGTCGAGACGCCCCAAGCCGCCATGGGCGTCCCTCGCTGCCACGTCACTTCCCGCTCAGGTCTCCACGGGACGATCTACCGAGCCGTTTGATCTCGGCGTAGTCCCCGCGGATGAGCGCTTCGCGCTTCGCCCGGCTCCACCCCTGGACCTGCTTCTCACGGACGAACGCTGCAGCGATCGACTCGTACTCCTCGCTGTAGACGAGCTCGACCGGTCGACGGCGGCGGGTGTACGCCGCACCCTCGCCGTTCTGGTGCTGCCAAAGCCGGCTTTCGACGTCCCACGTACTGCCGACGTAGTACGTGGCATCGCTGCATCTCAGGATGTACATCGCCGGCATGTACCCATCCTGGGGGCGGCCGCACGCCGCCAGCGGTTTGCGGCGGCGGTTGTCCACAGGCGAAACGGGCCTCCCCAGACCGGCGGCAGGTCTTGACCACCGCCGGGCCGGCGAGGTCCGTCCGTCGGCTTACTGCGTCTCGACGTCGCTTCGCCTATCGGCTCCGCTCGCTCGACGACCGTGGGAGGATCGCTCACTGCGTCTCGACGTCGCTGCGCCTAGCTGTACCCGGCCATCAGGTTGGTTGCAGTCGGCTGATCGGTGGCTTGCCTCTGAGTGCGCCGTGGCGGCGTTCAGTGTTGTAGTACTCCAGCCAGGGCGCAAGGGCTGCGGCGCGTTCGTCGTTGTTGGTGAATGGTCGCCGGTAGGCCCATTCGGTGGCCAGTGTGCGGTTGAGGCGTTCTACCTTGCCGTTTTGCCAGGGGCAGTGCGGCTTGATGAACTTCTGGGTGATGCCGAGATCGGCGCAGGCCTTCTGCATGTGGTGCGAGCGGCGGTAGGCGAACGCGTTGTCGGTCAGCAATCGCTCGATCCGTGAGATGCCGTGCTGCGCGAAGTACGCAGCGGCGCGGCGCAGGAACTGCGCGCTGGTCTTCCCGGTCTCGTCGGGCAGGACCTCCGAATAGGCCAGCCGGCTGTGATCGTCAACCAGCGAGTGCACGTAGTCGTATCCGATCTTGTTCCGCTTGTGCTGGTTGCGGACGCTCGCGGCCCGTCCGTGCGCCCGCCACCCGCCACCATCGGGAATCTTCCCGAGCTTCTTGACGTCCATGTGGGCCAGCTCGCCGGGGCGTTTGCGTTCGTATCGGACTGCGGTCTGCTTCGAGGAGCGGATCACCTCACCGGTCATCGGGTCGCACTCGCGCAGGTAGGGCACGTCGTGGCGGCGCAAGATCCGTGAGACGGTCCGCGGCGCGACGCCGACCTTGGGGCCGAGCACATCAGGGCCGTCACGATGCTCCACGCGCGCCGCGAGGACCTTCTGCTCTACCTCGTCGCTGGTCTTGGTCGGCATCGCGTGGGGTCGCGACGACCGGTCGTGCAGCCCGGCCTCGCCTTCGGCGTCATACCGGTCGATCCACGTCTTCACGCACTTGCGAGACACGCCCATCGCGGCAGCGATGTGGGCCTGGCGCCAACCGGCATGGTGACGCTGAACGATCAGCCGGCGACCGTGAACGGTCAACCGCGCACTACCGTGGGACACGAGAACCTCCGTGGTTGGAGTGGGCCTTCGACAAGCCACATCCCACCCGGAGGTTCTCGTTCGATCAACCAGGCTCGCCGCTACCAACGTCCTGGCCGGGTACACCTAGCCTCGGGATTTCACGTGGTCGGGGGTGAGTACGGCGTGTAAAGCACGGAAGTGCCTGTCTGGCGCGGGATTCTTGGGTTGCTGAAGCTCAAGGTCCATCACGCAGAGAGGCACTCCGTAGGTGAAGCGTAGCCGTGTTCCGAATCTGGTCCTTGATCCCGTCCGCGAGTCGCT
>NZ_WBKP01000054.1 GCF_009602465.1 Cumulibacter manganitolerans
CGAGCCGCAGCAGGAACGCCTCGGACACCGCCGCGGCGCCGTCCGCCGACTCGACGGCGCGCAGCAGCGCGCGGACGTCGTCAGCGTCCGCGGCGGTCAGCGCGGCGGCGATCGCGGCGCTCATGCGCGGGCCTTCTCGGCCGCGCCGCTCGGACGCTTCTCGCCCTGCTCGGCGCGCGGCTCGACCGGGTTGACGAACTTGTAGCCGACGTTGCGGACGGTGCCGATCAGCGCCTCGTGCTCGTTGCCGAGCTTGGCGCGCAGCCGCCGCACGTGGACGTCGACCGTGCGGGTGCCGCCGAAATAGTCGTAGCCCCACACCTCTGCGAGGAGCTGGGCGCGGGAGAACACCCGGCCCGGGTGCTGCGCGAGGTACTTCAGCAGCTCGAACTCCTTGTAGGTGAGGTCCAGCGAGCGTCCCTTGAGCCGCGCCGAGTAGGAGTCCTCCTCGATCGTGAGGTCTCCCCGGGTGACCACCTGGAGGTCCTCCTCGCTGACCGCCTCCCGCCGGGTGAGGGCGAACCGCAGCCGGGCCTCGACCTCGGACGGTCCGGCCGTCGACAGGATGAAGTCGTCGCAGCCCCACTCGGCGGTCATTGCGACCAGGCCGCCCTCGGGCACGATCACCAGCACCGGCGCCGAGGTACCCGTGCTGGCGAGCAGCCGCGTGAGGGTCCGCGCCGCGGCGAGGTCGAGCCGGGCGTCGACGAGGACGGCGTCCCCGGTGCCCTGGTCGAGCAGCACCGACGGGTCGGGAGCGACGACGCGGACGTCGTGCGCGAGCAGCGCGAGCCCGGGCAGGATGTCGGCCGTCTGCTCGGCGGCGCGGGTCATCAGAGTGATCTGCACGTCGCCTCCCAGCGCTGGATTCGTCGATTTTAGTGCCTTGCCGCCGCGGACCGTGCAGCGCATGGTGAGAGGATCGCCTCGATGCCCACCACCCCGACCCCGGCCCGTCGTGGCCGCGCGCTGCGCCGGCTCGTCATGGGCGTCCTGCTGCTGCTCGTCGTCCTGGTCGCCGCCGACCGTGGTGCGGCGTACCTCGCGTCGAGCAGGATCTCCGACGAGCTGCGCGCTCGGCTCGCCGCGACCGCGCAGCCCACCGTGTCGATCAGCGGCTTCCCGTTGCTGGCCCAGGCCGCCGCCGGCAGCTACGAGCGGGTGCGGATCCTCGCCCCCGGCGTGGCCGCCGGGGACCTGGACCGGGTCGATGTCGACCTGACCCTGCGCGAGGTCCGCCTGGCGCTGGGCGACGCGCTCGCCGGCGACGTCTCCGGCGGCACGGTCGGCGACGCCACGGCCGACATCACGATCCCGGAGGCGTCCCTGTCGCACCTGACCGGCCTGCCGATCAAGATCGACGGCATCACCGAGCAGGTGGCGCGGCTGTCGACCACGTTCCAGGTGCTGGGCGCCAAGGTCCCGGTCAGCATCGACGCGAAGGTGGTCGTGAAGGGCGCGCAGGCCCGCCTCGACGTCCAGGCCGCGCGGGCCGGAGGGGTCGCGCTGCCCGGCTTCGTCATCTCGAGCCTCGCCAAGGCGATCGGGCTCACGTTCGCCGTGCCCACCCTCGTGGAGGGCATGCACCTGGACGCCGTGTCGTCGCGGTACGGGGCGATCGTCCTGCACGCCAGCGGCACCGACGTGCCTTTCCCGGCCGGCTGAGGGGGCAGGTCGTAGGCTGAGCGCGTGGAAGCCTTCATGACGTCCCTGCTCGTCATCGCCGCCTTTCTGATCGCGGCGGCCTGCGCGCGCGCCGCGTACACGACCTTCGCGGGCGAGCGATGAGCGAGATCCTGCCGCTGCCCGACCAGCTGCCGATCGACACCGTGAGCGTGCGGGAGGGACCGGAGATCCATCCCGCGATGCTCTCGCTGCTTCCGCTGCTCGGGGTGTGGCGCGGTGAGGGGCAGGGCGACTACCCGACGATCGAGGGCTTCCGGTACGGGCAGGAGATTCGCTTCTGGCACGACGGGCGGCCGTTCCTCGGCATGCAGTCGCGCTCGTGGGTGATGGACGCCGACGGCGGGTTCGTCCGTCCCGCCGCCCGCGAGATGGGCTTCTGGCGGCCGGGGGACGGTGACGACTTCGAGGTCGTGCTGGCCCAGATGAGCGGGCTCGTGCAGGTCTTCGTCGGCCGCGCCCGCACGACCACGAGCTGGGAGATCAGCACCGATCTGGTCGCGCGGACGGCGTCCGCCAAGGAGGTCACGGCCGACCACCGGCTGTACGGCATCGTCGAGGGCGACCTGATGTACGCGATGGACATGGCGGCCGTCGGGCAGCCGCTGCAGCCGCACATCTCGGCGCGGCTGGCGCGGGTCCAGTGAGCGATCACTGCACCGACCTGGTCGACTTCGTCGCCGCGTCCCCGTCGAGCTTCCACGCGGCGCGCACGGTGGCCGGTCGGCTCATCGCCGCCGGGTTCGCGGCCGTCGACGAGACGCTGCCCTTCGAGGCGGCACCGGGCGGCTACGTGCTGGTCCGCGACGGCGCGGTGCTCGCGTGGCGCATCCCCGAGGGCGCGACCGCCACGACCCCGTTCCACGTCGTCGGGGCGCACACCGACTCGCCCGGACTGAAGCCCAAGCCGCAGCCGACCACGGCCGGCAACGGTTGGCGCCAGGTCGCGGTGGAGGTGTACGGCGGACCGCTGCTGAACTCCTGGCTCGATCGGGACCTGGGCCTGGCCGGCCGGCTCGTCGGCCGCGACGGCACCGAGCACCTCGTCGCGACCGGCCCGGTCATGCGGGTGCCGCAGCTGGCGATCCACCTCGACCGCCAGGTGAACGACGGTCTGACGCTCAACAAGCAGACCCATCTGCAACCCGTGTGGGGGATCCAGGCCGGCGGTGTCCTGGCGCACCTGGCCGAGCTCGCCGGGCTGGACCCCGACGACGTCGCGGGGCACGACCTGATCTCCTTCGACACCCAGCGCGGCGCGCGCATCGGTGCCGCCGAGGAGTTCCTCGCCTGCGGACGCCTGGACAACCTCTCGTCGGTGCACGCGGGGCTCACCGCCCTCGAGGCCGCCACCGACACCGACGTCATCGCGGTGCTCGCGGCGTTCGACCACGAGGAGGTCGGCAGCGAGTCGCGCAGCGGCGCGTCCGGCCCGGTGCTGGCCGACGTCCTGCTGGGCATCAGCACCGCGTTGGGCGGGGGACCGGACCAGCTGCGGCGGGCGCTGGCCGCGTCGTGGTGCGTCTCGGCCGACGCCGGCCACGCGGTGCACCCGAACTACCCCGAGCGGCACGATCCCACGCACCGCCCGATGCCCAACGGCGGCCCCCTGCTGAAGGTCAACGCCAACCAGCGGTACGCCAGCGACGGCGCCGGTGCCGCACTGTGGTCCCGGGCCTGCGACGCGGCGGGTGTGCCGACGCAGGTGTTCGTCTCCAACAACGCGCTGCCGTGCGGCTCGACGATCGGGCCGCTGACCGCGACCCGCCTCGGGCTGCGCACCGTCGACGTGGGCATCGCGCTGCTGTCGATGCACTCGGCGCGGGAGCTGTGCGGCGCCGACGACCCGGGATATCTCGCCGCCGCGCTGCGGGAGTTCTACCGGCAGGTCGGGTAGCCGGCTACGTCGCGGCCAGCCACGCCAGCGCTGCGGTGGTCATCGCCCGGGTACCGGTGTCGAGCGTCGGCTGGATGAGCGGCGCGAAGTACGGCGAGTGGTTCACCGGGATGTCCTGCTCGACCCGACCGGCCTCCGCGGCCGTCCGGTAGGTCTCCGGATCGGTGCCGCCGATGCCCCAGTAGGTGTACGGCACGCCGAGGGCGCGCGGCAGATCGGAGAAGTCCTCGCTCGCCGACTGCAGCGGCAGATCCTGTGACTGCGCACCGAACGCGCGATCGAACGCGGCCCGCACGCGATCGGTCACGGCCGTGTCGTTGATCGTCGGCGGGAACTGGTCGTACATCTCGAACTCCGGCTCGCGGGGCGAGTCCGATGCCTGGCACTCCGCGGTGACGATGCGCCGGATCGCGGCGAGGACGCGGGCGCGCGTCTGGTCGCTGTAGGTGCGCAGGTTCAGCTCCAGCACGGCGTGGTCGTCGATCACGTTGCTCTTGGTGCCGCCGCGGATGCTGCCGACGGTGAGCACCGCGGGCTCGACCGGGGCGATCTCGCGCGACACCACGGTCTGCAGCCGGATCACGATCATGCTCGCCAGCACGACGGGATCGACCGACGACTGCGGCATCGAGCCGTGGGCGCCCCGACCGAACACGGTGACCCGCATGCTGTCCGCGGCCGAGAGCACCGCGCCCGGGCGCGTCGCGACCGTTCCGGACGGGAACGGCAGCACATGCTGCGCGAGCGCGACGTCGACCGCGCCGAGGAGCGCGACCAGGCCGTCGTCGACCATGCGCCGTGCGCCGTCCCCGAGCTCCTCGGCGGGCTGGAACAGCGCGATGGCGGTGCCCCGCCAGCGATCCCGGGCGCCGGACAGCGCCGCCGCGGCACCGAGCAGGCACGTGAGGTGGACGTCGTGCCCGCAGGCGTGCATGACGGGAACCTCGGCGCCCTGCGCGTCCGTGCCGGTCACCTCGCTCGCGTACGGCAAGCCGGTCTGCTCGCGCACCGGCAGTGCGTCGATGTCGGCGCGCATCAGCACGCTCGGCCCGTCGCCGTTGCGCAGGAATCCGACGACGCCGGTGCCGCCGACTCCCTCATGGACCTCGCAGCCGAGAGCCCGCAGCCGGTCGGCGATCAGCGCCGCGGTGTGCGACTCCTGGTGCGACAGCTCGGGGTGCTGATGGACATGCCGGTAGACGTCCTCCTGCCAGCCCCTCGTGGCGGCCACCGCCGCAGTTACCCAGTCGGCTGCATCGTCGGTGCCCATTGCGGACCTCCTTCGTCGAGGCGATCCATCCATGCTGGCACGTGGGCATCACGTAGCCCGTGATGCGAGAACGACAGGTCACAGCCACGGGGCGGCGAGCGGACTACTGCTCCGTGGTGGCGACGACGGGGGCGTCCTCGGGATGGACCGGCCCCATCACGGTCGCCCAGGGAGCGACGAGCTCGTCGTACGCCGAGCGGTCGAACGAGCCGCCGATGAGGTCGCGGACGGCGAGCGCGTGTGCGGCGTCCCCGGCGGCGTCGCGGCACTTCAGCGCGGATGCCGACCAGGCGCGCTGGCGGGCGTTGAACTGGGCCTCGAGCCGGCCGTGCGCGCTCGCCGCCTCGGAGGCCCGGCCACGCGCGACGAACCTGCCGGGCCCGCGCAGGTCGAACCAGCGGGTCTCGATCGCCTCGTCCTGCTCGGGCGTGACGCCGGCGACCGCGGAGATGAGGGCGGTGATCTCGGCGTGCTGGGGGCCGAACGTCGCCTCCGGGTGGGGGTCCGGGACGGCGCGCAGTCGGGGAGTGGTGCGGGCAGCGGCGTGGTACGCCGATCGTGGATCGAGTGCTCCGGACATGTCACTCCTCGTGTCATGCGGTGGTGGGGGGTCTCGTGCATTGTGACCCACGACACGTCGATGCGCCAGGAGCGAGTGACCCAGTTGCCGACCGGCCGCGGCGCGCCAGGAAACGGAAAAGGGCAGGAAGAAGCCCCCAGGCACTTCCTCGTGACGAGGGTGAGTGGACGACGCTCACGCCTGGGGGCCCCGGCAGTCCCGTGGTGCTCACCGGCTCCCGAAGGAGCTAGTGCGAGACCACCTCACAGGTCCGAGTCGAATTCAACGTCGGATCACCTCCCCTCTTGTGTACCCGGAACGGTAGGCCCGCATCGGAGCCGGCGCAACGGAATATCGCAGCGCATTACAACTGTGTTTCCCGGTCCGCGCCGCGGTGGAGCCGCCGGACCGATTGGCCTAGGGTTCTCCTACGGCGCGCATTCGCCCGCCGTTCTTGCTCTACGGAGGATTGATGATCCAGCGTTCCCGGCGGCTGCTCGCCGCCCTCGGACTGGTGGCGCTCACCAGCGTCTCGGTGACCGCCTGCGGCGGCACCGACAACTCGACCGCCAAGTCCGGCTCGAGCTCCGGATTCGATCTGTCCAAGGTCAAGAAGGACGACGCGGCCGCATCCCTGCTGCCAGCCGACCTGAAGTCCAAGGGCACGCTGACCGTCGGCACCGACACGACGTACCCGCCGAACGAGTACATCGCCGACGACGGCAAGACGATCATCGGCATGGACATCGACCTGATCAAGGCCGTGGGCAAGAAGCTCGGTGTCCAGATGGAGCCCAAGACCGCGGCGTTCGAGACGATCATCCCGTCGATCGGCTCGAACTTCGACCTGGCGATCTCCTCGTTCACGATCAACGCCGAGCGCATGAAGGTGGTCGACTTCGTGAGCTACTACAACGCCGGCACCGTGTGGGCGGTGAAGAAGGGCGGCAAGGTCAACCCGGACGACGCCTGCGGCAAGAAGGTGGCCGTGCAGACCGGCACCATCCAGGACACCGACGACCTGCCGGCCAAGAACCAGGCGTGCACCGCCGCCGGGAAGCCCGCGATCGACATCCAGAAGTACGACTCGCAGGGTGACGCGACCACGGCGGTCGTCACCGGCAAGGCCGACGCGATGCTCGCCGACCTCCCCGTCGTCGTCGACGCCATCACCACCAGCAACGGCGAGCTGGAGCAGGCCGGCAAGATGTACGACGCGGCGCCGTACGGGATCGCGCTGCCCAAGGGCAAGGGCAAGCTCGCCGACGCCGTCCTCGGCGCCGTCAAGTCGCTGATGGACGACGGCAGCTACGACAAGATCCTGAAGAAGTGGAAGGCCGACGCGGGGGCGCTGAAGACCCCGGAGATCAACCCGTCCGGCGGCTGATCCGATGAGCGCACTCGACAGAGGCGACGGCTCGCTGGCCACCCGCGCGGACTACGACCACGCCGAGGAGATCAAGGCGGTCCCGCTGCGCCACCCGTGGCGGTGGGTGTTCGTCGCCGTGCTCGCCGTGCTCGCGGCCATGCTGATCAGCAACCTCGTCGGCAACCCCCACTACGACTGGGACCTGGTCTGGAAGTTCATCTACGACCAGCGCGTCGTCGAGGGCATCCGGTACACGCTGATCCTCTCGGTCGGCGCGATGCTCATCGCGCTCGTCGTCGGCGTGTCGATCGCGGTCATGCGGATGTCCGACAACCCCGTCGTGTCGGGTGTCGCGTGGATCTACCTGTGGGTGTTCCGCGGTACCCCGGTGTACACCCAGCTCGTGTTCTGGGGCCTGCTCGGCGTGCTGCTGCCGACGGTGGGGCTCGGGATCCCGTTCGGGCCGACGTTCGTGGAGTGGAAGACCAGCGAGCTGGTGACGCCGTTCGTGGCGGCGCTGCTCGGTCTGGCCCTCAACGAGGCGGCCTACATGGCCGAGATCGTGCGCGCGGGGCTGCTGTCGGTGGACGGCGGCCAGCAGGAAGCGGCGTCCGCGCTCGGCATGTCGCGCGGCAAGTCGATGCGCCGGATCGTCCTGCCGCAGGCGATGCGGGTGATCGTCCCGCCGACCGGCAACGAGTTCATCTCGATGCTCAAGACCACGTCGCTGGTCCTCGCGGTGCCGTTCACCCTCGAGCTGCAGGCGCAGACCAAGAACATCGCGGTGCCGATCTTCAAGCCGATTCCGCTGCTGATCGTCGCCGCCTTCTGGTACCTGGTCATCACCAGCGTGCTGATGGTCGGGCAGTTCTATCTGGAGCGGTACTTCGGCCGCGGCTCCAACCGGGTGCCGCCGCTGACCCCGGTGCAGAAGCTCCGCCTGCGGTTGGGCATCGGCAAGCCGCCGGTGAAGAAGACCGACCCGCGAGCGGCCGCTCTCGCCCCGGACGCCGAGATCTCGGTGGACCAGATCGGGCCGAAGGGATGACCCGCGAAGTGACGAGGGACTACGACGCCCCCGCCCCCTGCGCGGAGGGCGGCCCGATGGTCCGGGCGGTCAAGGTGTCGAAGCGGTTCGGGCCGGTCGAGGTGCTCAAGGGTATCGACCTCGACGTCGCCTCCGGCGAGGTCATGTGCGTCATCGGGCCGTCCGGCTCGGGCAAGTCGACGTTCCTGCGCTGCATCAACCACCTCGAGCAGATCTCCGCGGGCCGGCTGTGGGTCGACGGCGAGCTGATCGGGTACCACCAGCGGGGCGACAAGCTGCACCAGATGCGGCCGCGCGCGATCGCGGCGCAGCGGCGCGACATCGGGATGGTGTTCCAGCGCTTCAACCTGTTCCCGCACAAGACCGCGCTCGAGAACGTCATCGAGGCGCCGTGCCAGGTCAAGGGCATCGACAAGAAGAAGGCGATCGCGCAGGCGGAGACGCTGCTCGAGCGCGTCGGCCTGTCCGACCGGATGAGGATGTACCCCTCGCAGCTGTCCGGCGGGCAGCAGCAGCGGGTCGCCATCGCCCGCGCGCTGGCGATGGAGCCCAAGCTGATGCTCTTCGACGAGCCGACGTCGGCCCTCGACCCGGAGCTCGTCGGGGACGTCCTCGACGTGATGAAGGAGCTCGCGCAGTCCGGCATGACGATGATCGTGGTGACGCACGAGATGGGCTTCGCCCGCGAGGTCGGCGACTCGCTGGTCTTCATGGACGGCGGCTACATCGTCGAGGCCGGCGACCCCAAGGAGATGCTGACCAACCCGCAGCACGAGCGCACCCAGGCGTTCCTGTCGAAGGTGCTGTAGGGGCGCGGCGGCCGCTACGGCAGCGGAAGGCCGGAGAGCCGCTGCAGGAGCGCCGTCGTCTGCGGCGCCTGCCGCACCGGTCGGCCGTCCAACGTGCGGACGGCGGCGACGCCACGCGTGGACGAGGTCATCCACACGCCGTCGGCGGCCGCGACGTCCTCGACGGTCGCGGCGGTGACGATCGGCGCCAGGCCGTGCGCGCCGGCCTTGGCGAAGATCTCCTCCTGCGTCGTCCCGCGCAGGATGCCGGTGTGCGAGGACGTCGTCCGCAGCTCGTTGCCGACCTGCCACAGGATCGTCGCGCTGGGCCCTTCCAGGGCCTGGCCGTCGGCAGAGGTGAACAGCACGTCATCGGCTCCGCGGCGAGCGGCCTCCCGCTTCGCGGCCATGTTCACGGCGTACGACAGGTACTTCGTCGAGCCGAGCAGCCAGGGCGACTGCTCGCGGACGTCGGCGTCGTACCCGATCGTCAGCGTCACCACGTCGATCCCGGTCCGGCGCTGCTCGATCAGCAGCCGGTCGATCGGCGCGAGCGTGCCGTAGACGGTGGGATCCTGATCGCTCGGGCCGCCCTCCTGGCCGCGGCTGATGATCAGCTTCAGCACGCCCTCCACGCCCGCCGGCCACTGCGCCACGAGGTCGTCGACCAGCGCCCGCCAGGCGGCGTACGGCGGACCGACGATCTGCAGGTTGTGCAGCGAGCGAGCCATCCGCTCGAGGTGCCGCCCCGGCTTGTTGGCCGCTCCGTCGAAGACGTGCATCGCCTCGAAGGCGCCGTCCCCGCGGGTCGCGGCGTAGTCGAAGGCCGTCAGCAGCGGCGCCGCGGGGTCGTGCCGACGGACACCCCAGCCGTCACCGTCGCGCACCAGGACACTGACGAATCGGAGCTCGGGGACAGCGGTCATGAGCCCTACTTTCTCACAGCGGCCTACGATGATTGCCATGTCCGACGCCCTCGCCTCGCAGCTTCGCCGGCGGGGAATGCGGCTTACCGCGCAGCGGCGTCAGGTGCTCGACGCCGTCCGCGCCACCCGGCACGCCACGCCCGAGCAGATCGTGGAGGCGGTGCGGTCGGCCGGGGGATCCTCGAGCCTGACGACGGTCTATCGCAGCCTCGAGGTGCTCGAGGCGCTGGGGCTGGTGCGCCACGTGCACATCGGGCACGGTGCGCCGACGTACCATCCCGCGGAGCACTACGACCACGTGCACGTGCGCTGCAACGGCTGCGGACGGGTCGAGTCGGTGTCGGCCGACCTGCTGGCCGAGGTCGCTCGGGCGCTCTACGACGCCGACGGCTTCCGCCTGGACGCCGGGCACGTCGCGCTCGCCGGGCTGTGCGCCGAGTGCGCCGACACGAAGGAGAGGACCGATGGCCCTACTGGCTGAACGACCCGGACGGGTGCCCGGGGACGGCATCGACGCCGGCGTCGCCGCACACTACGGCGATCCGCTCCGCGAGCAGCGCGCGATGGCTCGCGGCTGCGCGGTGGTCGACCGCTCCGATCGCGGCCTGGTCGTCGTCACCGGTGCCGATCGGCTGACCTGGCTGCACTCCCTGACCTCCCAGCACCTCGAGCAGCTGGACGACCTCACCTCCGTCGAGGGGCTCATCCTCTCGCCGCACGGACACGTCGAGCAGGATCTCTGGTTCACGGCGATCGGCGAGGAGGTGTGGATCGACTGCGAGCCGGGCAAGGCCGCGGAGCTGGCCGAGTACCTCGACCGGATGCGATTCATGCTGCGCGTCGAGGTTGAGGACCGTTCCGACCAGTTCGCGATGGCCACCCTCATCGGCCCGCGCGCGGCCGAGGTCGTCGCCGACCTGCTCGGCGGCCCCGCACCGGGCCCCGGGCTGCTCGCCGGCGCCCCCTGGGGGTGGGCGCGGGGGCTGCCGTTCGACCGCGAGATCGACCTGGTCGGCACGGACGCCGGGATCGACGAGGCCGTCCGGCGCGCGATCGACGCCGGCGCCCAGCCGGCGGGTCAGATGGCCTACGACGCCTGGCGCGTCGAGCATCTGCGGCCGCGGCTCGGCCGCGAGACCGACCACCGCACGATCCCGCACGAGATCGGCCTCATCGGCCAGGCGGTGCACCTGAACAAGGGGTGCTACCGCGGGCAGGAGACGGTCGCCCGGGTGCACAACCTCGGCCGGCCGCCCCGCCGGTTGGTCAAGCTGCACGTCGACGGCTCGCAGCACACCGTCCCGGCTCCCGGCGCGAAGGTGCTCAGCGGCACTCGCGAGGTCGGCTTCCTCGGCACGTCCGCGATGCACTACGAGGAGGGACCCATCGCGCTGGCCGTCGTCAAGCGGAACGTCGCCGACGGAGCCGCCGTCGTGATCCGCGACGACGAGGCCGAGTACGCCGCCGTCGTCGACAGCGGCCTCACCGTCTGATCGCCCGTATGGCTGACGACTACCTGCACGGTCACCACGAGAGCGTGCTGCGCTCGCACACCTGGCGCACCGCCGAGAACTCGGCCGGATACCTGGTTCCGCACCTTGCGCCCGGGCTGCAGGTCCTGGATATCGGTGCCGGACCGGGGACGATCACGATCGACCTGGCCCGGATCGTCGCCCCGGGGCGCGTCGTGGGCATCGAGACCACCGACGAGATTCTCGCGACCGCGCGGTCGAACGCGCGGGCAGCCGATGCGCCGGGCTCGCTCTCCTTCGAGAAGGGGAATGTGTACGACCTGGCGTACGACGACGACACCTTCGACGTGGTGCACGCCCACCAGGTGCTGCAGCATCTGAGTGATCCGGTCGCCGCGCTTCGCGAGATGGCGCGCGTCTGCAAGCCCGGCGGCGTCATCGCCGCGCGCGACGCCGACTACGGCGCGATGACCTGGTTCCCTGCTGTCGCAGGCATCGGGCGGTGGCAGGCCGCTTATCGCGAGACGGCCTACAGCGGCGGCTACTACCCGGACGCCGGACGAATGCTGAAGTCGTGGGCGCAGCAGGCGGGGCTCGCCGATGTCAGCGCGACGGGAAGCGTCTGGTGCTACGCGTCGGACGACGAGGTCGCGTGGTGGGCCGACCTGTGGGCGGACCGCGTGGTGCACTCGGACTTCGCGCGGCAGGCCCTGGAACGCTCGGTGGCCGATCGTGACGAGCTCGAGCTGCTCCGCACGGCCTGGCAGGACTGGGGCAGCCGAGGCGATGCGTGGTTCCTGGTCCCGCACGGGGAGATCCTCTGCCGGGCCCCCGGATGAGCAGCCCTCCTAGGATGGCGGGCATGACCGTACGCCCCATCGTCATCAACGGCACGCCCGTGCTGCACTCCCCGACCCGCCGCGTCGAGGTGGTGGACGACGCGGTTCGGACCCTCGTCGCGGACATGTACGAGACGATGGACGCGGCCAACGGCGTCGGCCTCGCGGCCAACCAGATCGGTGTCGACCTGCGGCTGTTCGTCTACGACTGCCCCGACGACCAGGGCGGCCGGCACCGCGGGCTGGTCGTCAACCCGGTGCTGGAGACGAGCGAGCGGCCGGAGGGCATGCCCGATCCCGACGACGACTGGGAAGGGTGCCTGTCGGTCCCCGGAGAGGCGTTCCCCACCGCCCGCGCCGACTGGGCCCGGGTCACCGGCACCGATCTCGACGGAGCCCCCGTCGAGATCGAGGGCACCGGATTCCTCGCCCGCATGCTGCAGCACGAGACCGACCACCTCGACGGCTATATCTACCTCGACCGGCTGGTGGGGCGCTACAAGCGGGAGTCCAAGCGGTCGGTCAAGGCGCGCGGCTGGGAGAAGGCCGGCATCACGTCCTGGGACCCGGCCACGACGGAGGCCGACGACGTCTGAGCCGTCTCGCGAATGTGAGTTGCGAGACGTCGGCTAGCGGTCCGCTTGCAGTTGCAAGCAGCGCCGCCTACGGTCGTGGGTGAGAGGGGGCGCGATGCCGGCTCTGACCGAACCGATCGAGACGCTGGGTGCGTTCATCCGTGCGCAGCGCACGCAGGCGAAGGTGTCGCTGCGCCAGCTCTCCGACCTGGCCGGGGTGAGCAACCCGTACCTCTCGCAGATCGAGCGGGGCTTGCGCAAGCCGAGCGCCGACATCCTCGCGCAGATCGCCAAGGGCCTGCGCATCTCCGCCGAGACGTTGTACGTCAAGGCGGGCTTCATGGAGGCGACTCGCGAAAGCCCCGAGGTCGAGCACGCCATACGCGGCGACGAATCCCTGACAGACCAGCAGAAGCAAGCACTCATCGACGTCTACCGCTCGTTCCGCGCGACGAACGAGTAGCACCACCCCGACCTTCCGAAGGAGCCACACCATGGGAATCACCGAAGACATCAAGGCGTATGCCGAGAGCGCCCTCGCCGAGGCCAAGAAGGCCGCCGAGGAGGGCCGCAAGCCGTTCTACGCGGTGGTCGGCCTGAACGACCTCATGCTCGAGCAGACGAAGGCGATGGCCGAGAAGGCGCAGAACGCCGTCGACGCGTACCGCGACTCGATCACCGAGAGCGTCGCCAGGATGCGCGTCGAGCTCGAGAAGTCCTACGAGGAGGGCCGCAAGCGCGCCGCCGAGCTGCCCAAGGCGTTCAGCTCCAGCACCGCGCAGGAGCTGCAGGCCAGCATGCAGGAGTACGTGAGCGCCGTCCTGAAGACGTACGAGACGCTGTCGCGGCGTGGCGAGGCCATGCTCGGCGAGCTGACCAAGACGGTGAACCAGAACCCCGTCGTCAAGCGGGTCACCGAGGTCGGCGAGAAGGCGTCGGACGACGCCGTCGCGCTGATCTCCCGCACGCAGAAGGTCGCCCAGCGCGCCCAGGGCCGCGCCCAGACCACCCTCACCGAGGTCGAGGAGCTCGCCCGGCAGACCGCCGAGGACGCGCGGGATCTCGGCGAGTCCGCCACGCAGGCGGCGCCGGCCGCGCCGGCCCAGGCGGCCCCGGCCGCGCAGGCTGCCCCCGCGAAGAAGACGACGCCGGCGAAGAAGTCCGCCGCGGCCAAGAAGTCCACCCCGGCGAAGAAGTCCCCGGCGAAGGCGGCCGCGAAGAAGGCTGCCCCGGGCAAGACGGCGGCCCCGGCGAAGAGCACACCGGCCAAGAAGGCGCCGGCGAAGAAGACCGCGCCCGCCAAGTCCGCACCCGCGGCCGGGAACACGACCAGCAGCAACCCGACGACCGGCACCGCGACGAGCGACAGCAGCGGCGCCACCGGCTCGTCGGCCTCGAGCGCGTCGAACGACGCCCCGAGCGCCTAGTACCCGCAGCACCCGGACGAACGCGCCGGCCGGCCCCGAGCCGGCCGGCGCGTTCGCACGTAGGATGGCCGCCGTGCGGATTGCCGAGCTATACATCACCCTCGCCCTCAACTACGGCGTTCTCGCGCTGTGCCTGTGGGCGTTCATCGATGTGCTCATCCGGCCCGCCGCCGCGTTCCCCGCGCTCGACAAGCTGACGAAGGTCGCCTGGATCGGCATCCTCGCGCTCGCCGGTGTGCTGCTGTACTTCACCGGCTTCCTGTCGTTCCTCGGCATCTTCGCCACCGTCGCGGTGGGCGTCTACCTCGCAGACGTCCGTCCGGCGGTGCGCGAGCTGCAGAACGGCGGGCACCGCTGGTGAGCTCGGCCGATTCGCGGCCCGGAGCTGCCGAGCGGCGGGTCCTGCTGGCCGACTACACGACGATGCGCGTCGGCGGTCCGGCGCGCATGGTCACCGCCGGCACCAGCGACGAGCTGATCGACGCGGTGCGCGACGCCGACCGCTCCGGCGAGCCGGTGCTGCTGATCGGCGGCGGCAGCAACCTGGTGATCGCCGATGCGGGGTTCGACGGCACCGTGGTGCGCATCGCGAGCGAGGGCACCGAGACGATCGCCGACGGCGCGGACGTCGTGCTCGACGTGCGCGCCGGCGAGCCCTGGGACGCGCTCGTGGCGCGCACCGTCGAGGAGGGGCTGTCCGGCATCGAGTGCCTGTCCGGCATTCCGGGTCTCGTCGGCGCCACCCCCATCCAGAACGTCGGTGCCTACGGTGCCGAGACCGCCGACGTCCTCGAGTCGGTGGAGGTCTTCGACCGCGAGGCCCAGCGGGTGCGCATCCTCTCCGCCGCGGACTGCGGTTTCGGCTACCGCAGCAGCATCTTCAAGCACGCGCACCGCTATCTCGTGCTCGGCGTCCGGCTCCGGCTGGCCGCCGACGGCCGGTCCGCCCCGGTGCGGTACGCCGAGCTCGCCCGCACGCTCGGCGTACAGGCCGGTGATCGGGTCCCCGTCGCCGACGCCCGCGCCGCCGTGCTGCATCTACGGCGGTCGAAGGGCATGGTGCTCGACGCCGACGACCCCGACACGTGGAGCGCCGGCTCCTTCTTCACCAACCCGATCGTCGCGCCGCAGGCCGTGCCCGAGGGCGCCCCGGCGTACGACGCGCCCGACGGCCTGGTGAAGACCTCGGCCGCGTGGCTCATCGAGCACGCCGGCTACGGGAAGGGCTACGGCAACGAGCGCGCCGCCCTCTCGAGCAAGCACACCCTCGCGTTGACCAACCGCGGCGGCGCGAGCGCCGACGACCTCGTCGCGCTCGCCCGCGAGATCCGCGACGGCGTCTACGGCAAGTACGCGATCGAGCTGCAGCCGGAGCCGCTGCTCATCGGCTGCGCCCTCTGAGGCCTAGGCCCGGCCACCGACCGATCCGTTGCGAGCCACCTTGTAGTTCGACGCCTGCGCGATCGGCCGGATCACGAGCTGGTCGATGTTGACGTGCGGAGGACGGCTGATGGTCCACGCGATCGCGTCGGCGACGTCCTCGGCCACGAGCGGCTGGTCGACCCCGGCGTACACCGCGTCCGCCTTCTGCTGGTCGCCGCGCAGCCGGTTCAGCGAGAACTCGGCCGTCTGCACCATGCCCGGCAGCACCTCGATCACCCGCACCGGCTTGCCGCACAGCTCCAGGCGCAGCGTCCCCACGACGGCGTGCGCGCCGTGCTTCGCGGCCGTGTAGCCGCCCCCGCCCTCGTACACCCCGACGCCCGCGGTGGACGTGACGGTCACGATCGTGCCGTTGCCCGACGCCTCGAGGGCCGGCAGCAGCGCCCGCGACATCCGCATCACGCCGAGCACGTTGGTCGCGAGCATCGTCTCCCAGTCCTCGTCGCGGGCGTCGGCGACGAGCTCGGTGCCCAGCGCGCCGCCGGCGTTGTTCACCAGGACGTCGACCCGCGCGAGCCGCCCGGCGAGCGCCTGCACCGAGGCGGTGGAGGTGACGTCGAGCTCGACCGCCTCGCCGTCGATCTCGTCGGCGAGCTCGGCGAGCCGGTCCATCCGTCGCGCGGCGCACACGACGTGGAAGCCCTGGTGGGAGAGCGCCCGGGCGGTGGCGGCGCCGATCCCGCTCGAGGCCCCGGTGACGACGGCTACACGCTTGGCAGACATGGCCCGATCCTCGCACGGGCTGCGCCGCCGTGCCGCCTGGGGCAGGATGGGCTGCATGGCGCAGACCTACTCCACAGCAACGCAGCCCGGCGGCGAGCCCGAGGTCGACGCCGCGGCCGCGGTCATCGCGGGCACGCTCCAGGAGCTGGAGCTCGAGCACCAGCAGCTGGCGCCGGACCATTTCGTCGCCGAGCTGCCCGGCACCCGCCGGCTCAAGACCACCTGCCACCTGAAGATCTCGCCGCACTCGCTGCAGGTCTCGGCGTTCGTGATGCGTCACCCCGACGAGAACCACGAGGACCTCTGGGCCTACCTGCTCACCAAGAACGCGCGTGCTTACAGCGTCTCGTGGGCGATCGACAAGGTCGGCGACGTGTACCTCATGGGGCGGCTGCCGCTCGCCGCGGTCACCTCCGAGGAGGTCGACCGGCTGCTCGGCACCGTGCTGCAGATGTCCGACGACAACTTCAACCCGATGCTCGAGATCGGCTTCCGCACCGCGATCGCCCGCGAGTGGAAGTGGCGCACCAGCCGCGGCGAGCCGACCCAGAACCTCGAGGCGTTCCGCGGGCTGATCGACCAGATGATGCGGTCCGAGAAGCAGCCGGACCTCGACGCCGACGACGCCTGAGGCAATGGCAGGGTAGAGGCATGACGAAGATCGGCACGCTCATCCTGCTGCGGCACGGCGAGAGCGACTGGAACCGCAAGAACCTGTTCACCGGCTGGGTCGACGTACCGCTCACCGACACCGGCATCGAGCAGGCGCGACGCGGCGGCGAGCTGCTCGTCGAGCGCGACCTGCTACCCGACATCGCGTTCACCTCGCTGCTGCGGCGCGCGATCAGCACCTGCCAGCTCGCCCTGGACGCCGCCGACCGGCAGTGGATCGACGTGGCGCGCTCGTGGCGGCTCAACGAGCGGCACTACGGGGCGCTGCAGGGCAAGGACAAGGCGCAGACGCTGCAGGAGTTCGGCGAGGAGCAGTTCATGCTGTGGCGCCGGTCGTACGACACGCCGCCGCCCGAGCTCGATCGCGACTCGGAGTTCTCCCAGTACGACGACCCCCGCTACGCCGTCCTGCCCCCGGAGGCCCGGCCGCAGACCGAGTGCCTCAAGGACGTCGTCGCGCGCATGCTGCCGTACTGGTACGACGCCATCGTGCCCGAGCTGCTGCTCGGCAAGAACGTCCTGGTCGCCGCCCACGGCAACAGCCTGCGAGCGCTCGTGAAGCACCTCGACGGCATGAGCGAGGACGCCGTCGTCGGCCTGAACATCCCGACCGGCATCCCGCTGGTGTACCACCTCGACGACGCGCTCACGCCGACCAACCCCGGCGGGGAGTACCTGGACCCGGAGGCGGCGGCCGACGCGATCCAGGCGGTCGCCAATCAGGGTCGCAAGTAGCGGCTAGTCGGTCTCGTCGGCGCCGAGGGTCTCCGGCGTGGTGTGCTCGCCGGTGACCACGTAGATCACCCGGCGGGCCACCGCGACCGCGTGGTCAGAGAACCGCTCGTAGTAGCGGCCCAGCAGGGTGATGTCGATCGCGGCCTCGACGCCGTACGACCAGTCGTCGTCGAGCAGGATCCGGAACAGCTCGCGGTGCAGCGCGTCGACGTTGTCGTCGTCGGTCTCGAGCTCGAGCGCGCGCTCGGCGTCCCGCGAGGAGATCGTGGTGCCGGCCTTGGCCACGTTGCGCGCGGCCGACTGGGCCATCTCGAGGATGACCGGGCGCACCGGCTGGGGCAGCGCGCTGTTGGGGTAGCGCATCCGCGCCACCTTGGCGATGTGCGCGGCGAGGTCGCCCATGCGCTCGAGGTCGATCGCCATCTGCAGGGCGGTCACCACGATGCGCAGATCGGTCGCGACCGGCTGCTGGCGCGCGAGCAGGTCGAAGGCGTGCGCCTCGATGTCCTTCCGGATGTCGTCCATGACAGCGTCGCCGTCGATCACGCTCTCGGCGAGCGTGATGTCGGCGTCCATCAGCGCGGTCGTCGCGCGAGTGATCGCCGAGCCGGCGAGATTGGTCATCTCGACGAGCTGGTGGCTGACCTGGTCGAGGTCGTCCTGGAAGGTCTGGCGCATCCGATACCGCTCCTGCCGGGTCGGGCGGCCGAGGCCGCCGTTCGTCGTGGCACGCCTGTGCACACAGGTGTTACCCCAGCCTAGGGCAGCGGGGAGTCGAAGCGGTGGCACGTGGTGAACACGGCCTGGCTCGCAGGTGAACAATGCGGCGCGGCGCTGTGACGTTGCGTGGTGAGCCGTCCGCGAGCCGCTGCCGGGCGGCCGGATCTCCTAGCATCGATGCCATGACCTTGTGGATCGTCGCGGCGGCCTGCGCGCTCGCCGCGTTCGTCCTGGGGCTGCTGATCGGCCGCCGCGGGCGGCGGTCTCCGGCACCCGCGCCGGAGGCCGCGCCCCGCGCGCAGGACAGCGTCGTCGCGCGCCGGCTCGTCGAGTGGATGAGCCCCGCCGCGCTCGTGGTGGACTCCGCGGACCGGGTGCTGCTGGCCAACCACATGGCGCACGACCTCGGCGTCGTGCGCGGTGACCGGGTCGTCGTCCGCCGGCTGCTCGCGCTCGTGCGCGAGGCGGTCGCCGACGGCGAGGCCTACTGCGACGTGCTGCTCGGGCAGGGCGCCGGCGCCGACCGGACGACGGTCCGCGCGCACGCCTTCGACCTCGGCGGCGGCGTCGTCGGGATGATCCTCATCGACGTCACCGAGTCGCACCGCGTCGAGGCGGTGCGCCGCGACTTCGTCGCCAACGTCAGCCACGAGCTCAAGACCCCGGTCGGCGCCATCACGCTGCTCGGCGAGGCGATCGAGGACGCCGCGGACGACCAGGTGGCGGTGCGGCGCTTCGCGCTGAGCATGCAGAAGGAGAGCAAGCGGCTCAGCCTGCTCGTGCAGGAGCTCATCGAGCTGTCCCGGCTCCAGGGCGGCGAGCCGTCCCCACCGATGAGCGTGGTGCGCATCGCCGACATCGTGGCCGAGTGCGCCGACCGGGCCCGCACGGTCGCCGCGTCGAAGGACATCCGGATCCAGACCACGGGTGATGTCGAGCTGACCGTGGTCGGCGTCGAGCGGCACCTGGTGATGGCGCTGACCAACCTGCTCACGAACGCCATCTCCTACAGCCCCGAGTCGACGACCGTGGCGGTCATCTACCGCAGCGTCGGCGACGACGCCGAGATCATGGTCAAGGACCAGGGGATCGGGATCGCCGCCGACGACCTCAAGCGCATCTTCGAGCGCTTCTACCGCGTCGATCGCGCACGCAGCCGGCAGACCGGCGGCACCGGCCTCGGCCTGGCCATCGTCAAGCACATCGCCAGCAACCACGGCGGCTCGATCTCCGTGTGGAGCAGCGAGGGGCAGGGCTCCACGTTCACCTTGCGCATCCCGCGCACCCCGCCGGCCGTCCCGCACGACCGCGCACACGTCGACCACTCGGTGGTCAGCGACACCGCCCTGGCCGAGCCAGGTGCCGGCACGATCATGGAAGGAAACCTAGGTGGCACGAGTACTGGTCGTTGAGGACGAGGAGTCCTTCTCGGATGCGCTGTCCTACATGCTGCGCAAGGAAGGGTTCGAGGTCGCGGTGGCCGCGAGCGGGCCGGAGGCGCTGGCGGAGTTCGACCGGAGCGGGGCGGACATCGTGCTGCTCGACCTGATGCTCCCGGGCATTCCCGGCACCGAGGTCTGCCGGTCGCTGCGCAGCCGCTCGTCCGTCCCGATCATCATGCTGACCGCCAAGGACTCCGAGATCGACAAGGTCGTCGGTCTCGAGCTCGGCGCCGACGACTACGTCACCAAGCCGTACAGCGCCCGCGAGCTCATCGCGCGGATCCGGGCGGTGCTGCGCCGCGGCGCGGACACCGAGGAGGCCGGGACGGCGGCGCTGGAGTCCGGCCGGGTGCGCATGGACGTCGATCGGCACGTCGTCTCGATCGACGGGGACGTCGTCCCGATGCCGCTGAAGGAGTTCGATCTGCTCGAGCTGCTGCTGCGCAACGCGGGCCGCGTGCTGACTCGGGCGCAGCTCATCGACCGGATCTGGGGCGCGGACTACGTCGGCGACACCAAGACCCTCGACGTCCACATCAAGCGGCTGCGGGCGAAGATCGAACCGGATCCCGCCAACCCACGCTACGTGCTCACCGTGCGCGGGCTCGGGTACAAGTTCGACGGCTGAGCCGCTCCCGCGGTGGATGGCGCCGGGTTCTCCACAGGGTGCCGCGTGCGTCGTCGCGCGGTCCGGGCGGCGCCGCTAGCGTGGCCCGGAACCGGTCGGGAGGCCACCATGGGATTGATCAAGTTCGATACCTCGGAGCTGTTCGCCTCAGCGGCGACGTATGACGCGGCCGCGGCCCACGCGGCGGCCGCGCGGGACGTGCTCGGCGGCGCGCCGCTCGATCCGGCGGCACTCGGCGCGACGGCGTCCTCGGGCGCCCTGGGCG
>NZ_WBKP01000055.1 GCF_009602465.1 Cumulibacter manganitolerans
GAGCTGGTGGCCGGCACCGGTGATCCGTGCGCGGCGGCAGCCCGGATCGCCGCGCGCAACCGCGCCGCGCTCGCCGGCTGCGTCGTCGACGGCGAGACCGTCGTCGTCACCACGGCGGTCTCCGTCGACCTCGGCAGCCTCGGTGTCGCCACGGCCACCGGGCGCGCCCGCGCCGGGCCCGTCCCCGAGCCGGGAGCGGCCGGCTGAGCGGCCGCCGGACGGCGGGTGCTCGGGTAGCCTTCGCAGCATGAGTGACCCGTGGGTCGAGTGCGCGCGAGCGCGCTACGTCAGCCTGGAGACCTACCGCAAGGACGGCAGCGCGGCCCGCACCCCAGTGTGGATCGCCGAGGACGAGGAGTCCGCCGACCACCGGCTGGTCGTGTGGACGGTCACCGACTCGTGGAAGGTCAAGCGGGTCCGGCGCAACCCGGCCGTTCGGCTGGCGCCGTGCACGGCACGCGGGCGGATCACCGGGGCGTGGGTCGACGGGTCGGCGGCGATCATGACGACCGACCAGTCGGCGATCGCGCAGCGCTGGCTGCACCGCAAGTACGGCATCGTGGCCCGCCTCGGCACCCTCGGGAGCCGCCTCCGCCGCGGCCGCGCAGGCTCCGTCGTCCTGGCCCTCACCCAGCGCGACCCGGCCACCGGCTAGCGGCAGGTGCGCTCGGGCCACGCGGCCTCAGCGCGCCGCGCCGTCGGCCGCGCAGGAGCCGGCGTCCTGCGCCAGCGCCGCGGTCACCCGCCGCAGTAGCGCGATCGCCCCGCCCTTGTGCAGCGGCTCGTTGCCGTTGCCGCACTTCGGTGACTGCACGCAGCTCGGGCACCCGTCGGCGCACTCGCAGGCGATGATCGCCTCGAGCGTCGCCTCGAGCCACTCGCGGATCCGCTCGAACCCCTGCTCGGCGAACCCGGCACCGCCCGGGTGCCCGTCGTAGACGAACACGCTCGGGCGCAACGTGTCCGGATGCATCGCCGTCGACACGCCACCGATGTCCCACCGATCGCAGGTGGCGATCAGCGGCAGCATCCCGATCGAGGCGTGCTCTGCGGCGTGCAGCGCGCCGGGCAGCAGCGCCGCGACCTCGTCGACCGGGCCCAACGAGTCGACGAGCCGCGAGGACAGCGTCCACAGCACCGCGGTCGTGCGGAGCTGCCGGGCCGGCAGGTCGAGCGCCGTCTGGTCGATCACCTCGTTGGTGGCGGTACGGCGCCGCTGGAAGGACAGCACCTGGCTGGTCACCTCGACGTCCGCGAGGTGGCACTCGATCTCGCCGGCCGTCACCGAGCGGTGCACCTGCAGCACCCGGATGTCCGAGCTCTCCTGCGCGAACGTCGAGTACGGCGGGTTCTCGGTGTGCAGCAGGGCGACCTTCTCGGCCAGGTCGAGCTCGTCGACGACCCAGGTCTCGCCGCGGTGCAGGTACACCGCACCGGGATGCACGGTGCCGTCGGCGGCGCCGCTGTCGACGGTGCCGATCATCGCGCCGGTGTCGCTCTCGATCAGCGCGACGGTGGCGCCCGCGCCGCGCAGGTCGACGCCCGGACGGCCGAGCGCGCTGTAGTACCAGCCGCCCGGACGGCGGCGCAGCACCCGGTCGGCGGTGAGCTCGCCGAGCACGTCGCGGGCCACCTCGCCGCCGAACAGCGCGTCGGTCTCCGCGACCGTGATCGGCAGCTCGTACGCCGCGCACGCCAGCTGCGGGCGCAGCACGTATGGGTTGTGCGGGTTGATCACCGTCGCCTCGACGGCGCGCTCGAACAGCGCCTCGGGATGGTGCGCGAGGTAGGTGTCCAGCGGGTCGTCGCGGGCGACGAACACCGCGAGCGCGTCGTTGCGGCGCCGCCCGGCGCGCCCGACCTGCTGCCACACCGACGCCAGGGTGCCGGGGAACCCGGCGACGATCACCGCGTCGAGGCCGGCCACGTCGATGCCCAGCTCCAGCGCGGTCGTCGCGGCGGCCCCCATCAGCTCGCCGGTGGACAGCGCCCGCTCGAGCGCGCGGCGCTCGCTGGGCAGGTAGCCCGCCCGGTAGGCGGCGATCCGGTCGGCGAGCTCGCCCGCACCGGCGTCCTGCAGGTGCCCGCGCGCGGTCAGCGTCACGACCTCCGCCGCCCGCCGCGACCGGACGAAGACCAGCGTGCGGCGCCCGGCGATCACCAGGTCGGCCAGCAACCGGGCCGCCTCGGCGGTCGCCGTCCGGCGCACCGGCGCGCCCTGCTCGCCGACCAGATCGGTCAGCGGCGGCTCCCACAACGCGAAGGTGCGCGCCCCGCGCGGCGCGTCGCTGTCGGTGACGGCCGCGCACTGGACCCCGGTGAGCGCGCTCGCCGACTCGGCCGGGTTGCGGGCGGTCGCCGACGCCAGGACGAACGTCGGCTCGGCGCCGTACTTCGCGCAGATCCGCCGCAGCCGCCGGATCACGTGCGCGACGTGCGAGCCGAACAGCCCGCGGTAGATGTGGCACTCGTCGATGACGACGTACCGCAGCCGCCGGAACAGCATGTGCCAGCGGGCGTGCTGCGGGAGGATGCCGCGGCTGAGCATGTCCGGGTTGGTGAAGATCCACCGGGAGTGCTCGCGCGCCCAGTCGCGGTCGTCCGGGGCGGTGTCCCCGTCGTACGCCGCGGGGCGGACGCCGGCGGAGCCGCCCGGCTCGACGCCGAGCTCGCGCACCGCCCGCAGCTGGTCGTGCCCGAGCGCCTTCGTCGGCGAGACGTACAGCGCCTTCGCGCGGGGATCCTGCAGCAGCCGCGACAGCACGGGCAGCTGGTAGCCGAGCGACTTGCCGGTCGCGGTGCCGGTCGCGATCACCACCGAGCGGCCCTCCCACGCGTGCTCGCCCGCGGCCACCTGGTGCAGCCACGGATGCTCGATGCCCCGCTCGGCGTACGCCGACCGCAGCTCGTGCGGCACCCACAGCGGCCACTCCTGCGCGCTGCCGGCATGCGCCGGCAGGTGCTCGACATGCGTCACGGGACTCTCCGCCGCGGTCGTCACCGACGCGAGAAAGCTGTCGGTCCAGTCCACCCTGCGCACCGCTCCAGCCTGCCATGGGCGCCCGACACGCGGAGGGCTGTCACCGGCCGCCACTAGGCTTGGGGAGTGACCGACCAGCTGCTGCTCTTCGACTCCGACGGCGCCGAGCGCGCCGTCGACGACGTCGACGGCCTCCTGCTGGGCACCGGCCACGTCGTACGCCGCGACGGCGGCGCCCGGGTGTCCATCCTCGTCGACGAGGTGTGGCGGGCCGAGGCGCTGTGCGCCGAGCTGCGGCTGAGGGACCTGGACGCTGCGTTCGAGGTCAGCCGCGACGACAGCGACGCCCTGGTGGTCGGCACCCGGCCCACCGAGCGGCTGCTCCCGCTGGCCGACCGCTGGCAGCCGGGCCGCCGCCGCACCGCGCCGCCACGGCTCACCAGCGGCGGCCTGCGGCTGTGGGTGATCAGCGGCGGACGCCGGGTCGAGGACGGCTATCTGCTGCCGGTCTCCGCCACCGACGACTCGCGCTGGGCCCGCTCCGGCTCCGCGCTGGCCGGCATCGGGCTGACCGCCACCCTGGTCGGTCCCCGCGGCGGCGGTCCGGCCTACCGCATCACCTCGGTGCGCAGGTTGCGGCGGCTCTCGGCACTCGTCGGCGCGCGGCCGGACGGGGCCCCGGACTACCTGTGGCCGTGACCAGCGGCTCGTTGCGTAGTGTGTCCGGACGGGGCACCCTATAGCCCAGCGACACCTATATATGCACAGAAGCGGGGAGATCCCTATTTCCAGCACATCCACCGCCGGCACCGACCTCGACGAATCCGAGGCGCAGGCGGACAACACGACAGCGAGGCGCGGCAGGGGGCGGGCCCTGGTCATCGTCGAGTCGCCCAAGAAGGCGCAGATGATCGCCGGCTACCTCGGCAGCGACTACGACGTCGAGGCGAGCTTCGGCCACGTGCGTGACCTGCCCAGCAAGCGCAACCCGATCCCCGAGAAGCTCAAGGGCGAGCCGTGGGCCCGGCTGGGCGTCGACACCGACAACGACTTCACGCCGATCTACGTGGTCGGGCCGGACAAGAAGGCCCAGATCACCAAGCTGAAGAACCTGCTCAAGAACGCCGACGCCCTCTACCTGGCCACCGACGAGGACCGCGAGGGCGAGGCCATCGCCTGGCACCTGCGCGAGCTGCTCAAGCCCAAGGTGCCCGTGCACCGCATGGTGTTCCACGAGATCACCCCGCAGGCCATCCGCGAGGCCATCGCCAACACCCGCGAGCTGAACATCGACCTGGTCGAGGCGCAGGAGACCCGCCGCATCCTCGACCGGCTGTACGGCTACGAGGTCTCGCCGGTGCTGTGGCGCAAGGTCGGCCAGGGCCTGTCCGCCGGGCGCGTGCAGTCGGTCGCGACCCGCATCATCGTCGAGCGCGAGCGGCTGCGGATGAAGTTCAAGGCCGCCGACTACTGGTCGGTCACCGGGCAGTTCGCCACCGGGCTCACCCCGGCGGACCCGACCGAGCCGACGTCCTTCAAGGCCACCCTGCTGTCGCTGGACGACACCCGCATCGCCGTCGGCCGCGACTTCGATCCCGACACCGGGCGCGCCAAGGGCGCCGTCGTCCACCTCGACGAGGCCGGCGCCCGCGGGCTGGTGGCGCGGCTGGAGGGTGCGGACTTCAAAGTCACCCGGGTCGACGAGAAGCCCTACCGTCGCCGTCCGGCCGCGCCGTTCATGACCTCGACGCTGCAGCAGGAGGCCGGGCGCAAGCTGCGCTGGAGCTCCCAGCAGACCATGCGCACCGCGCAGCGGCTGTACGAGAACGGCTACATCACTTACATGCGTACCGACTCCACGACGCTCTCGGAGACGGCCCTCAAGGCCGCGCGGGACCAGGCGCGCGAGCTGTACGGCGACCAGTTCGTGCCCGCTGAGCCGCGCCGCTACCAGCGCAAGGTGAAGAACGCGCAGGAGGCGCACGAGGCGATCCGGCCCGCCGGCGACGAGTTCCGCACCCCCGGGCAGGTCGCTCGCGCGCTGTCCTCCGACGAGTTCCGGCTGTACGAGCTGATCTGGATGCGCACCATCGCCTCGCAGATGGCCGACGCGGTCGGGCAAACCGTGTCGATCCGGCTCGTCGGTGACAGCTCGACCGGTGAGAAGGCGGAGTTCGCGGCCAGCGGCACCACGATCACCTTCCCCGGCTTCCTGCGCGCGTACGTGGAGGGCAGCGACGATGAGAAGCCGGGCGACGACGAGGAGCGGCGGATGCCGCGCGTCGAGCGCGGCCAGCAGGTGCACGGCGACGAGTTCGACGCGAAGGGGCACACCACCACGCCGCCGTCGCGGTACACCGAGCCGTCGCTGGTGCAGGCCCTCGAGGAGCTGGGCATCGGCCGGCCCGCGACGTACGCCTCGATCATCCAGACGATCCAGGACCGCGGATACGTGTGGAAGAAGGGCCCGGCCCTGGTCCCGTCGTTCACCGCGTTCGCCGTCGTGGGGCTGCTGGAGAAGCACTTCAGCCGGCTGGTCGACTACCAGTTCACCGCGGAGGTCGAGGAGGACCTGGACCGGATCGCCGAGGGCGCCCGCAGCCGCGTCGACTGGCTCACCCGGTTCTACTTCGGCGGCGCGGGCGGCAACACCGGCGGCATCGGCGAGATCGGCGGCCTCAAGAAGCTCGTCGCGGACAACCTCGGCGAGATCGACGCCCGCGGCATCAACTCGATCCCGGTCGCGGACGACGTCGTCGTCCGGGTGGGCCGCTACGGCCCGTACCTGCAGCGCGGGGGCCCGGAGTCGGAGGAGCGCGCGTCGCTGCGCGAGGACATCGCCCCCGACGAGCTGACCCCGGAGAAGATCGAGGAGCTGCTGTCGGCGCCGTCCGGCGACCGCGAGCTCGGCACCGATCCGGAGTCCGGGTTCCCGGTGGTCGCGAAGGCCGGCCGGTACGGCCCCTACGTGTCCACGGTCCCACCCGAGGACTCCAAGGTTCCGGCCCGGACGGCGTCGCTGTTCAAGTCGATGTCGCTCGACGCGCTGACGCTGCAGGACGCGCTGCAGCTGCTGCAGATCCCGCGCACTCTCGGCAAGGACGACGAGGGCAACGAGATCCAGGCGCTGAACGGCCGCTACGGGCCGTACATCAAGAAGGGCAGCGACTCGCGCTCCATCGAGTCCGAGGAGCAGCTGCTCACGATCACCCTCGAGGAGGCGCTGGCGATCCTGGCGCAGCCCAAGGTCCGCGGCCGCGCCGCGGCGAAGCCGCCGCTGAAGGAGCTCGGCGACGATCCGGCGACCGGCAAGAAGATGGTCGTCAAGGACGGCCGGTTCGGCCCCTACGTCACCGACGGCGAGACCAACGCCTCGCTGCGCAAGGACGACTCCGTCGAGGACATCACCGACGAGCGGGCGGCCGAGCTGCTCGCCGACCGGCGAGCCCGCGGGCCGGCCAAGAAGGCGAAGAAGGCGACCAAGAAGGCGCCGGCCAAGAAGACCGCCGCGAAGAAGGCGCCGGCCAAGAAGGCCGCCGCGAAGAAGGCGCCGGCCAAGAAGAGCCCGGCGAAGAAGACTGCGGCGAAGAAGACTGCGGCGAAGAAGACCGCCGCGAAGAAGGCGCCGGCCGAGAAGGCGACCGACTAGGCACTCCGCCCCCGCTGTGCCCGGATGCAGCCCTCGTGCCGCATCCGGGGCACGTCGGCGAGCGGCCGGGCGCCGCGGGGGCCGTGACCTCGGTCAGCCGGTCTGCATCTCGTTCTCGGGATCGCTCGACCACTCGAGCAGCGAGTTGTCGTACACCGCCCAGTCGTCGTGCCCGATGAGGGCGAGGGCGAACGCATCCACCGTCGCGGCGATGCCGCCGCCGCAGTAGGTGATCACCCGCGCGCCGGGCGTCACGCCCTGGGCGGCGAACTGCCGGCGGATGGTCTCGAGCGGCGCGAACGACTTGCCGTCGCGCGACAGCAGCCTCGCCGTCGGCACGCTGACGCTGCCCGGGATGCGGCCGGGCCGGCCGTAGTGCGCGCCGCCGGTCCCGGCGTGCTGCTCGGCGGATAGCGCGTTCACCACGACGGTCCGGGCGTCGGCGGTCGCTGCCGCGACGTCCGTCTTCGTGGCGTACCGGGACGGGTCCGGTGCGGCGGTGTACGTCGAGGGCGAACCGCCGCGGCCGGACGCCGCCGTCTCCTCGGCGTCACGCGCGTGCGCCCCGTCGGCCGCGTCAGAGGTCGCCTCGACCGGGTAGCCGGCCGCCCGCCAGGCGTCGAGACCGCCGTCCAGCACGGAGACCCGCTCGTGGCCGAGCGCGCGCAGCACGTACCAGGCGCGGGTGGCGACCATGAGGTGAGTCGAGGTGTACAGCACGACGTGGTCGTCGCGGGTGATGCCCAGGCCGCCGAGCAACCGGCCGATCTGCTCGGCGCTCGGGAGGGTGTACGCGAACGCGCCGTCCGGGTCGGAGAGGTCGTCGACCATGTCGACGTGCCGCGCGCCGGGGATGTGCGCGGCGTCGAAGTCCGGTCGGCCGGACTCGATCCTCGACGGTCCGACCGCCTGCGGGGTCATGTGCGTGGTGCAGTCGAGCACCCGTACGGCGTCCAGGTGCTCGCGCAACCACGCCGGCGCCACCAGGATCGGGAACGTCTCTGCCATCGTCGAGGATCCACCCGTCGTCTCGGTCCACATATCGTGGAGGGCTACGCCTGCCGATACTACGAGGGATGTCATGACCGCCACCGAGCCGATGATCGCGACCGAGCGGCCCGGTTCGCTGCGGGACCGCTGGGCGGCGCTGACCGGGCTCGCGGGCGTGCTGCTCGCGGCCGGCCTGGTCGGCTGGCTCGACCTCACCACCAGCGAGGACGTCTGGCGGCACACGGTGTCGGGGTACGTGTTCACCGATCCGGTGCCCTTCACCGCCGCCGTGATCGCGCTCGTCCTCGGGTCGGCGACGGTGCTCCTCGGCCTGCTGCGCGCCGGCGTGCTGGCCGCGCGGCACCCGAGCGTCTGGCTGCTGGGCGCGTGGATCGCCGGGATGACGGCGGTGGCGGTCTTCCCGAAGCACGACTGGACGGTGGGTCCGTCGTTCAGCGGTCACGTGCACCGGGTGGCGAGCCTCGTCGCGTTCGTCGCGCTGCCGCTCGCCATCCTGCTGCTGACCCGCGCCGCCGTCGCGCGCGGCATGCGCCGCGCGGCCCACCTCGCGGCGGGGCTGGCGATCGCGTCGTACGCCTACCTCGGGTTCCTCGCGTGGACCGTCTACGACGCCGGCCGGACCGGCACCCCCTGGTGGCAGGCGGTCCCGCTCGGGCTCACCGAGCGCATCCTGCTCGCCCTCGAGGTCGCAGCCCTCGCGGTCGTCGCGGTCGGCCTGCTGCGGCGGCCGGTCACCGGAGCCCCGGAGAAGAACGGCTGAGCGGCCCGCTGCTCGCCCCGGGTGGACAGCGGCCCCGCAGGGCGACGTTCCGCGGGCAGCCGGGCAGCCGTGCGGCAGGACGGGTAGCGTCCGGGCATGGCAAAGATCGTGATCATCGGTGGACACGGCAAGATCGCGCTGCTGGCCGAGCCCATGCTCGCCGCCGCGGGGCACGAGGTGACGGCGGTGATCCGCAACCCGCGCCACGCACCGGACGTCGAGCAGGCCGGCGCGCGGCCGAAGGTGGCGGACGTCGAGAAGCTCGACGTCCTCGAGCTGCGCGACCTGATCGAGGGCCACGACGTCGTGGTGTGGTCGGCCGGCGCCGGCGGCGGGGATCCGCAGCGTACGCACGCCGTCGACGAGGCCGCAGCCGGGAGGGTGCTGACGGCCGCGGAGCAGACCGGCGCCCGGTTCGTGATGGTGTCGTACTTCGGTGCGCGGCCCGATCACGGGATCGACCCCTCGAACGGCTTCTACGCCTATGCCGAGGCGAAGGCGCGGGTCGACGCGCAGATCCGGGAGAGCGCCGCATCCTGGGTCATCCTCGCGCCGTCGACGCTCACGCTCGATCCGGAGGGCGGCATCGAGATCGACGACTCGCTGACCGCGGCGACCCCGGGCGCCCTGCGCTCCGGGTCCATCCCGCGGGCGACGGTCGCCCGGCTGATCGCGGAGGTGGTCGACCGGCCGCAGCTGACCGGTGTGACCATCCGCTGCAATGCGGGCGGTACGCCGGTGGCCGAGGCTCTGGAGCGGATCGCGACCTAGCGAGCGCTCCTCACGACGGCCGGTGCCCGACCGCGAAGATCCGGCGGAACGGGAACACCGTCCCGCCCGCCCCCGGTGGGTACGCCGCCCGCAGCCGCGGCCGCAGCTCCTCGAGCAGCTCGCGGCCGGCATCGGCGTCGAGCGCGTCGAGCACCGGCCGCAGCGCCGTGCCCTTGACCCATTCCAGCACCGGGTCCGTGCCGTGCAGCACCTGGTTGTACGTCGTCTCCCAGGTGTCGACCACCAGCCCCGCCCCGGCCAGGACGTCGCCGTACCCGGCCGCGTCCAGGACCGGGTCGACCCGCAGCCGCAGGCCCCCGGTGCGCTGCTGCCAGCGCGGCTCGGCGACGAGCTCGCGGATGGTGACGTGCGACGGCGCGGCGTAGTTGCCCGGGACCTGCACGGCGAGCCAGCCGTCCGCGGGTAGCCGTCCGGCGATCGTGCGGAGCATCTCGACGTTGGCGTCGACCCACTGGTAGGCGGCGTTCGACACGACGACGTCGGCCTCGACCGGCGGCAGGAACTCGGCCAGGTCGCCCTTTTGGAAGGACACCCGCCCGCGGGCGTGGCGTGCCGCGCGCTCGAGCATCGCCGGGTCGTTGTCGACACCGACGACCCGCGCGGACGGCCACCGCTCGGCCAGGACCGCGGTCAGGTCGCCCGGCCCGCACCCGAGGTCGTACGCCAGCCGCGGGGCCGCGGCGTCGATCCGGGCGATGAGCTCGAAGAACGGCCGTGCGCGGTGATCGGCGTACTTGGCGTACTGCGTCGGGTCCCACATGCGCGCTCCTCGGGGTCAGTGGAAGGTCGCGGTCAGCGGCGCGTGGTCGCTCCAGCGCTCGGCGTACGTCGCCGCCCTGCCGACCTCGGCCGCGACGCAGCGGGCCGCCAGGCGAGGCGTCGCCATCTGGTAGTCGATCCGCCAACCCGCGTCGTTGTCGAACGCCTTGCCGCGCCACGACCACCAGGTGTACGGGCCGGGCCCGTCGCCGCCGTGCCGGCGTCCGAGATCGATCCAGTCGCCGTCGTGGCGGATCGCGGACGGCACGTCGGCCGCCACGTCGAACCCGTGACCGAACCACCGGTCGAAGTACGCGCGCTCCTCGGGCAGGAACCCGGACTTCTTGAGGTTGCCCTTCCAGTTCTTGATGTCCAGCTCGCGATGCGCGACGTTGAGGTCGCCGGTCACCAGCGCCTCGCCCTCGTCGGCGGCGGACCGCTTGGCGAGCTCCTCGAAGCGGTTGTGCATCGCGTCCAGGAAGCGCAGCTTCACGACCTGCCGCTCGGATCCGGCCTCGCCGGTGTGCACGTACGCCGACACCACCGTCAGGACGCCGTGCTCGTCGGAGGGCAGGTCGATCTCGATCCAGCGCCCGTCGTCGAGGAAGTCGCCGAGGCCGGTGCGTACCTCCAGCGGTGCGACCGACGACAGGATCGCCACGCCCGCGCGCCCCGCGAGGTGGGACGGGGCATGGGCTCGGTGCCACGACTCGAACGCCGTCCCGGCCACCGTCTCGGCCAGGTGCGCGTCGCTGCCGCGGACCTCCTGCAAGGTGATCACCGACGGGGCCGTCGCCTCGAGCCACGCGATCGCGCCGCGTCGCGCGGCGGCGCGGATGCCGTTGACGTTCGCGGAGGTGACGGAGAGCGGCACGCTGCGCCTTTCGCGGAGGACGGAATCGGGCAGCAACCAGCGTAGGGCGGCCGGTGCCCGGGCCGCCGGGCGGGCGGAGTAGAACTGATCCGATGACCTCCAGGACCGAACGACTCGCCGCGAGCACCGTCGCGCGCGCCTCGGCGGGCCGGTTGCGGGACCTCGCTCCGGGACTGCTGCTCGCGGCCGCGGGCGCTGCCGGCGGCTACCTGCTGCACCACTGGGTGCCGGGGGTCCAGCCGGGGACGGTCGCCGTCGCGCTCGGCGCGCTGCTGGCCAACCTGAACCTGGTGCCCGACGTCGCCGCCAGAGGGCTCGTCTTCGCGAGCAAGAAGCTGCTGCGGCTCGCCGTCGTGCTGCTCGGGTTCGCGCTGTCGCTCACGCAGGTGGCGCACCTCGGCGGCCCGGCACTGGCCGTCGTCCTGGTCACCGTGGCGGCCGCGTTCTTCGGCACCCTGCTGCTCGGACGCCTGCTGAAGGTCGCCTCGGCGACCAGCCTGCTGGTCGCGACCGGGTTCTCCATCTGCGGCGCGTCGGCGATCGCCGCGATGGAGCCGCTGGCGAAGGGCAAGAAGGACGACACGGCCGTGTCGGTGGCGCTGGTGACGCTGTGCGGGACGCTCGCCATCGTCGTCCTGCCGCTGCTGCGCCACCCGCTCGGCCTCGACGCGCCGGTCGTGTTCGGGCAGTGGGTCGGGGCGTCGGTGCACGACGTCGGGCAGACCGTCGCGACCGCCAACACGGTGCCCGGCAGCCTGCAGTCGGCGGTCATCGTCAAGCTCACCCGCGTCATCCTGCTGGCGCCGCTGGTGCTCGGCGTGGGGCTGTACCTGCACCGTCGACGCCACGACGTCGGCGTGAGCACCGCGAAGCGGCCGCCGCTGGTCCCGCTGTTCGTGGCCGGGTTCATCGCCGCGATCGCGCTCAACTCGGCGTTCTCACTGCCGACGGGCTTCCTCGACGTGGCCCACCGGGCGCAGGAGATCCTGCTCGCGGTGGCGCTGTTCGCGCTCGGCACCGGCATCCACTGGCGGGTGATGCGCCGCGCCGGCGGCCGTCCGCTGCTGCTCGGCGCGCTCGCGTGGCTGCTGGTCGCGGCGGTGTCGTACGCCGGCGTCCGGCTCATCACCTGACCGCATTACTGCGGATTGACCGTTCCGTGTGACCCCGACCACACTTCGAGGCAGGAGGCGCGGGCAGGCGCCCCGGGGAGGGCGAGGGGTCATGGGCGAAAAAGGAATGGACGACGGCTCGGCGGTCGTGACGCGGGGGCTCAGCAGCGCGATGCGGCGCGACGACTCCGTCGGCACGAGCGTGGCCTCCGCGGTGGGTGAGAAGGCCACCGACGCGCTGCACCGCGCGCACGAGCGCGCCGCCGACGCGGCCGCCGACCGCATCGTCGAACGCGGGCCGTGAACCTCCGTTCCCGGTGGGTCGGGGTGGAACAGGAGTTCCGCCTCGTCGACCGGATGGGAACCGTGGACGCGCGAGAGCTGTGGCCGCGACTGCCCCTCGACGGGCGCCGCCTCGATCCCGGCGACCCGAACGCGGTGCGCTGCCGGTGGGGCGGCGTGCTGACCACCGACGGCGCGGAGGCGGAGCTCGCCACGCCGCCCGTCACGATCTCGCCCCAGGGGATCGCGCGGACGGTCGGGCTGGCACAGTCCGGGCGCACGGCGCTCGAGACCGCACTGCCGAACGGCACCCGCGCCGAGGGCTACTCCACCCACCTCAACATCGAGGTCGACGATCGCCGCGTCATCGCCGTCGCGCGGCGCGTCGCCAGGACCGTGGCGCCGGTCGTCATGCTGTTGCTCGACGGCGCCGCCTCGCCCGGTCTCCTGGTGCGGCCGCGGTACCGCCGGCTGGAGCTCGGCGGCGAGTACCAGACCGGCCCGCGGCTGGGCGGCACCCTCGCGCTCGCGACGGCCGCCGCCCTCGCCATCGAGGGCTCGGGACGGCGCCGTCTCCGGTCGATGCCCGAGCTCGACGTCCGGCTGCAGTCCAGCCCGCAACGCTTCGGCTGGTACGTCGATCGGCGGGCGTTCGGTGGGGACCTGTACGCCACGGGCCGTTCGACGCGGCTGACCCGCGTGTCCGGCGGGACACTCAGCGCCCAGGAGCTGCTCGAGAACACGTGGGGCGCTCTGCGCGCGACGGCGTCCGGGCTCGCCCCGCCCCCTACCATCGCGCTGCTCGACGCGGTGGTCGGCGGCGAGCTGCCGCTGCCGATCGAGCTGTCCGGTCGCCCCGACCCGTGCGACGCCGGTCCGTCATGCGTCCCGGAGAGCCGCGTCGCCGACGTCCTCACGACCCGCCGCAGGGGGCCGGTGTCCCTCACCCCGGTCGCGGCCACCTGGCACTCGGTCGCCTGGCGGGCGGAGTACCGGGGCCGGTCACGGTGGGTGATCGTTCCGGCGAAGCGGGTGCCGCAGTTCGCCGACGCGCTCGACGCCGGACGATTGGATCGGTGGCTCGTCGGGCGGTTCCGGCCGGTGCCGTCCTGGACCGGGCGATGACCAGCGGGCGGCGGTTCGGGGCGCGGACGCTGCACCGCCAACCCGTCGCGACCACCCTGCTGGCACCCGAGCGCGACGTGACGAGCGGCAGCTACGTCCCCGGGCTGCGTCACGACGACAAGCGGCACCACGATGACGACGGCACCCGGCACGGTGCGGACCGCGGGCCACGTCCGCCCAGGTCCGGGCGGCGCACCCGCGGCCTGTTGTCGGCCGGTCGACCGGGCACACCCGTGCTCGTCGCAGTGGCGGCGGCGGTCGTGATCACCGCCGGCGTCGTCGTCTGGGCAACGCGCGATCCGGCAGGCCCGCGCGCCGGGGCCGCTGCCGTGACCCCGTCCGCCGGCCCGGTGAGCGACACCTCCGCCTCGGCCGGCGCAGCGCCCGTCACGGGCAGCTACTCGTGGACGATGGTGGTCACCGACGGCAACGCCAACTTCCCGGTCGGGACGTCGACGTCCAGCACCGTGTCCTTCCAGGCCACCTGTGCCGACCCCGGCTGCCCGATCAGCTCGCCGGAGTACAACGGTGCGACCTTCACCTTCGCCGACGGCGTGTACCGCGCGGCGTTCACCCTCCAGGAGCCGTGTCCCGGAACGGCCGGCGTCCAGGTGCCCGACGACGTCACGGTGGAGATCGCCCCCGCCGGCGGCTCGGGCGGCGGGCCGCCCGAGCGCCTGACCGGCACGCAGACGACGATCTCCCACAGCGAGAGCTGTCCGACGACGATCAGCGACCCGGTCACCTGGTCCATCGATGCGGTGCGCACCGGGTGAGGCCGCCGGGCACTGCCGCGTTGCTCGCTACGATTGCCGCATGCCACGCACCCCGCAGCAGCCGTCCGCCGTGCGGAGGGCGTTGCGTCTCGGCGTCGCCCTGCTGGGTGCCGATCTGGGGCTGCGGCTCGGCAGCCGCACCCGGGTAGCGGTCGGGCCGGTCGTCGCCGAGGCGCGCGTCACGCCCGCGCCCCAGGGCGGCGTCGACGTCCACGTGCCGCCGGTGGGCGACGCGCGGCTGGCGACCCACCGCGGCCTGCTGCACGTGGACGCGACGGTCACCGGCGTCGACGAGCAGCGCGCCCGCACGCTGCTCACCGGCGGCGGCAAGCTCGACCTCGACGTCCGGCGCGAGCTCCGGACGGTCCTGGTCGCGCTCGGCACCCGGGCCGCGGCCGGAGCGGTCGCCGGCGCGGCAGCGGCCGCCGGCCTCACCGAACGCAGCGTCAAGCAAGCGCTCATCGGGGGCGCCACCGGCGGCGCCGCGCTGGCCGCGAACGCGGCGATCGCCTACGGGACCCTCCGGACGGACGCCTGGAAGACGCCCGCGCTGTCCGGCCTGCTGTCACGAGCCCCCGCGGTGATCGGCGACGTGCGGCGCATCCCGGAGCGGCTCGACCGGTACCGCACGCAGCTCGGCGAGATCACCGCGTCGGTCACCGGGATCTACCGCGGGCTCACGTCGCTGCCGTCGGGGCCGCCGTCCGACGCGATCAAGATCGTCTGGCTCTCGGACGTGCACAACAACCCGCTGGCGTTCAGCGTCGCCCGCAGCCTGGTCGAGCAGTACGGCGCGGCGCTCGTGGTCGACACCGGCGACATCGCCGACTGGGGGACGGCGCAGGAGGCCCGCACGTTCGCCGAGATCGCGCAGCTCCCGGTGCCGTACCTGTTCGTCAAGGGCAACCACGACGGACCGCCGACCCTCGACGAGCTCGCCAAGCTCGACAACGTCGTGATCCTGGACGGCGGCGAGCCGATCGAGCAGGCCGGCGTGCGCATCGTCGGGGACGCCGATCCGCGGTTCACGCCCGACAAGTCGACGGGCGACGACGCGTTCCCGAAGTCGCGGCTCGCGGAGATCGGCGCCGCGCTCGCCGCGAAGATCGCCCCGGCCCACGCCGACCTCGCCCTCGTGCACGATCCGGTGGTCGCAGCGCAGCTGGGCGGTGCGGTGCCGCTGGTGCTGTGCGGGCACACCCACAAGCGCAACGACCGCCTAGTCGACGGGACGCTGGTGCTGACCCAGGGCTCCAGCGGCGGTGTCGGGCTGCGCGGCGTCCGCAACGATCCGCCGGAGCCGCTGACCATCTCGGTGCTGCACGTCGATGCCGGGACGAAGCGGCTGCACACCGTCGACGAGCTCACCCTCGGCGGCCTCGGGCTGACCGAGGTGGCCCTGGTCCGGCGGCCGGCGAGCGACCTCGGGGCGGCGCGCGCCGCGCGGGCGAAGTAATGCCGATGAGCGCTGCCTCGGGCCGCCGCGCGGACCGCGCGGAGCAGTCCCGCAACGCGATCCTGCGCAACCGCTCGTTCCGTCGGATGTGGGCCGCGATCGGCGTGTCCAGCTTCGGCGACTGGCTGGGGCTGCTGGCCATGATGGGCCTGGCCCAGCAGCTGACCAAGTCCGGACCGATCTCCGGCCAGGCGGCGGCGATCTCCGGCGTGCTCATCGTGCGGCTGCTGCCGGACCTGATCCTCGCGCCGATCGCCGGGTCGATCGCGGACAAGTTCGACCGTCGCAAGACGGTGATCATCGGCGAGATCGTCGCCGCGCTGCTCTACGTGATGATCGCGCTGACCTTCGACATCCGGACCATGTACGTCGGGCAGTTCACGATCGAGGCGATCGGCCTGATCACCATGGCGTCGAAGAACACGCTGTGGATGTCGACGGTGAAGCGCGAGAAGATCGGCGCCGGCCAGCAGCTGCTGATGTTCACCATCTACGGCAGCTTCCCGCTCGCCTCCGGCCTGTACGCGATCCTGTCGTGGTTCCACTCGTTCTTCGTGAAGGCCGCAGACGCGCCGCAGCTCGCGGAGCAGAAGTTCGTCGTCCTCGCCGCGTTGTTCGTCGACGCCGGGACGTACCTGGCGTCCGCCGCGATCGTCTGGACGTCCCGCTCGATGCTGCCGGCGCACGCCGCCGGGGAGCGGCAGCAGAAGGAGAGCATCGTCAAGCTGATCGGCGAGGGCATCGCGTTCGTCTTCTCGAACTCGACGGTGCGCGCGCTCTACATCGGCGTCCTCGGGGCGTTCGCGGCCGCCGGCATCACGGCCGGTGTCGCGCTGACGTACGTGAACTCCCTGCAGGCCGGCTTCGCCGGCTACGGCATCCTGCTCGGGACGGCGTTCACCGGTCTCGCCCTCGGCATGGTGGCCGGCCCGCGCCTGCTGCCGGCCGTCGCCCGCCGGCGGATCTTCGGCATGTCGATCGCGATCGCGGGCTGCTTCCTGATGGGCATGGGCCTGTCCCGCGACTTCGTGCTCGGCGTCGGGCTCGGCTTCGGTGTCGGCTTCTTCGCGGGCATGGCGTGGATCCTCGGCTACACGATGATCGGCCAGGAGGTCGACGAGCACATCCGGGGCCGTACCTTCTCGTTCGTGGTGTCGTCGGCACGCATCATGCTGATGGTCACGCTGGCCATCGGGCCGGTGCTCTCCGGCCTGCTCGGGTCGCACGAGGCCACCTTCGGCGGGGTCACGTTCGCGTTCAGCGGACCGGGCCTCACGCTGCTCATCGCCGGCCTGGTCGCGCTGCTCATCGGCGGCTACTCGGGCCGCTCCACCACCCACCGCAGGCTCGGCCTGCGCTGGCTCCTGGACCGGCTCGCGCCGCACGGCGAGGTGTTCGCCGACGCGTCCCAGCTCGGCCTGTTCATCGTGGTGGAGAGCGCGAACCGCACGCGCGCCGCCGAGCAGGCCAAGCACCTCGCCGCGCGGCTGACCGCCGACGGGCTACCGGTCGTGCTCACCGGCGAGCCGACCGACTCCGGCGTCGGGCACCGCATCGCCGAGCTGATGGACCGGGTCGCCACGGGGGCGCCGTCCGCCACCGACGTCCTGCCGTCGACCGCGGTGTTCCTCGCGGCCGCGGATCGGGCCGAGCACGTCGACAAGGTGGTGCGTCCGGCGCTCGACGCGGGCAAGGTCGTCGTGTGCAGCGGGTACGTCGACACCACGGTCGCGTTCTTCGGTTCGCACAGCGAGGTGGACAGCGAGGAGATCCTCCGGCTCTCGGAGTGGGGCAACGAGGGCCTGGCGCCCGACCTGACGATCATCCTGGACGAGCCGTACGCCGGCGACGACCCGATCGAGCTGGTCCGCGAGGCGTTCCTCGCCCGCCGCGACGCGACCGTCCGCGGCTACGCCGTCGTCCCCCCGGCCACCACGGCGGGCCTGGAGCCGGACGTGCTGCGGCACGCCAACGCGGCGGTCGTCACGCGCCGCGACCACATCCAGCCCGTCTGAGCGCCGGGTGTGCACCGCGGCCACCGGCGTCCGCCGCCAGCGGTAGGTTGGTCGGCGTGCCTGGGTACTTCATCTCCTTCGAGGGTGGCGAGGGCGTCGGCAAGTCGACGCAGATCGCCCGGCTCGCGGCGGCCCTGCGGGCCGAGGGCCGCGAGGTGGTGGTCACCTTCGAGCCCGGCGGCACCGAGCTCGGCCACGCGGTGCGCAGCATCCTGCTCACGCCCGGCAACCATGTCACGGCCCGCGCGGAGGCGCTGCTGTACGCCGCTGACCGCGCCCACCACGTCGAGACCGTGATCGAGCCGGCGCTGGCCGCGGGGAAGGTCGTGATCTGCGACCGCTACGCCGACTCGACGTTCGCCTACCAGGGCGCGGGGCGCGCGCTCGACCCGGCGGCGGTCCGCTCCGTCATGGAGTTCGCGGTCGCCGGGCGGTGGCCCGACCTCACGCTCCTGCTCGACGCCGATCCCCGCGTCGGGCTGCGGCGGGCCCGCGGCGACGGCGCCGGCGACCGGATCGAGGCCGAGGGTCTGGAGTTCCACGACGCCGTACGGCGCGGATTCCTCGATCTCGCGGCGGCCGAGCCCGAGCGGTTCGCGGTGGTCGACGCCTCGCACAGCCTCGACGAGGTGACCATGCAGGTGCTGCGCGCCGTGGGAGAGCGGCTGCTGTGAGCGACATCGCGGCGTCCCCACCGGTCTTCGGGCAGCTCGTCGGCCAGCAGCACGCGGTCGACGTCCTGACCCGTGCGGCGTCGGCGGCCGCCGACATCGTCGAGCGCACCGGGCCCGGCACCTCCATGACGCATGCGTGGCTGTTCGTGGGACCGCCCGGGTCGGGGCGCAGCACCGCCGCGCGCGCCTTCGCGCAGGCGCTGCAGTGCCCGCACGGCGGCTGCGGCACGTGCACCGCCTGCCATACCGTCAAGGTGGGCACGCACGCCGACGTCCACGTCGTCACGCCCGAGGGACTGTCGATCTCGGTGCGCGAGATGCGCGAGATCGTCCGCGTGTCGGCGTTCCAGCCGTCCGGCGGCCGGTGGCAGATCGTGATCATCGAGGACGCCGACCGGCTTACCGAGGGCGCCTCCAACGCGCTGCTGAAGGCGATCGAGGAGCCGAGCCCGCACACGGTGTTCCTGCTGTGCGCGCCCACCACGCACCCCGACGACGTGTCGGTGACCGTGCGCTCGCGGTGCCGGGTGGTGTCGCTGCGCACCCCGCCGGTGGACGCCGTCGCCCAGGTGCTGCGCTCGCGCGACGGCATCGACGCGGAGATGGCGCTCTGGGCGGCCCGCGCCGCGCAGGGCCACATCGGGCGAGCGAAACGGCTCGCCACCGACGAGGTCGCGCGCAGCCGCCGGCAGACCGTGCTGTCGCTGCCGTTGCGGCTGACCTCGATGGCCGGCTGCCTGCAGGCCGCCGAGCAGCTCGTGGAGTCGGCCGAGGCCGAGGCCAAGGCGATCAGCGAGTCGCTCGACGAGCCGGAGCGTGAGGCGCTGAGCCAGTCGCTCGGCGCCGGCGGCACCGGCAAGGGCGCTGGTACCGCCGGACGTGGCATGGCCGGACAGCTCAAGGAGCTGGAGCGCCGGCAGAAGACCCGCGCCACCCGCGTGCAACGCGACGCGCTCGATCGGGCACTGGTCGACCTCACCGGATTCTACCGCGACGTGCTGCTGATCCAGGTGGGCTCGCAGGTGGAGCTGTCGCACGCCGACCATCGCGAGCAGGCCTCCGAGGTGGCGGAGCTGGTCAGCCAGGACTGGATCCTGCGCGCCCTCGACGCGATCGTCGCGACCCGCCAGACTCTCGAGGAGAACGTCAAGCCGCGGGTCGCGCTCGCCGCGTTGATGACGTCCCTGCGCCTCCCCGCCCGCTGACCCGCTCGACCTGCTCCGCCGAGCGGCCGGCGATCCGAGCGGCCCCCACGGTCGTCGAGCGAGCGGAGCCGCAAGGCGGAGCGACGTCGAGACGCCGCACGTCGCGGGTACGCCGTGACGAGCCGGAAGCCTCGCGTGCAGGACGGACGTCTCGACGTCGGGCTCGTTCCTCGCCCTCGCTCGACGACCGTGGTTCGTCCGTCACGCCGCCCGCGCGCACTCACCTCGCTGAGGGCACCTCACGGTCGTCGAGCGAGCGGAGCCGATAGGCGGAGCGACGTCGAGACGTCGCACGCCGCGCGGACCGCGTGATCGCTAGGTGTCCTTGCCGCCCTTGGGAACGACGGTGAGCAGCCGGTCCATGAGCACCGAGCGCTGCTGCGCGGTCGCCTCGCCGGCCGCGGCGGCCATGCCGACCGCGACCCCGAGGATGTAGGAGCTCACCGGCGCGAGCGGCCGGTCGAGGTTGTGGGCCACTCGTTTGGTCAGCCCGTGGATCGCCTTGATGTCCACGGTCTGCGAGTCGATGCCGACCGCCTCGCAGGCACGCGCGACCCACTCGTGCCACCGGATCTCGCCTTCGTCCAGATCGCTCACAGTCATGTCTCCAGTCTGGCAGTCCAGGCGGCGTGGTCGTCCCACGTGTCCAGATCGGCCGAGACGTCGCCGGAGCCGGCGACGCTCACGAGGGTGAGCCCGGCGAGCAGCCTGCGCATCGACATGCCGGCCGGGTCGGCGTGGCGGCGTACCGCCGCGGCCAGCCGGTCGGCGCGGTAGATCCCGAACAGCCACTGCTGACGCCCTTCGTCGTCGACCAGCAGGTATCCGTCGACACTGCCTGCGTCCGCGCCCGGCCCGTCGCCGCAATCGTCCGCGCCGCCGGCGCCGGGGTCACCGGCGACCGCTTCCCGGAGCCGGCGCACGCCGGCCTCGGCCAGCGGCAGGTCGCACGACAGCAGCACGACCCACGGTGACGCCGCGCCGTCCTG